>DKAI01000158.1 GCA_002450755.1 Deltaproteobacteria bacterium UBA6930 | reverse complement strand
AATGACGAGATCGGACGAATACACAGCGAGGTATTACAACCCTTTTTAAAGATCAACGACAGAATTGAGTGACGTTTTTGGATCCCTAAAACGATTCCAGGAGGACTACGGAACAAGCAGCTTCTTCCAAACCTATTACGCCTCCTCCATTTTCTTGTAATGCAATCCGCGCATCTTCCACTTGCCTAACGCCAGATTCGCCTCGAAGCTGCGTTATCAATTCATGAATCATCGAAAGTCCCGTGGCCCCAACTGGGTGGCCCTTAGAAACAAGCCCTCCTGAGGTGTTAATTGGCACTCTCCCCTCTAGCGCCGTTTCACCTCCGCCTACGAACGGACCACCATCACCATCTTCACAGAAGCCCAACATTTCTACTTGGTAAATCTCACAAAATGAACATGCATCATGAACTTCCGCGACGTCCACTTGCCCTGGTGTAAGCCCAGACATCGAGTATGCTTTCTTTGCAGCAACACGAGATAAAGAGGGCTCATCCCAGTCCCTATAGTACCCACCTGATAGAGTGCTCGCACGGACGCGCACCGAGCGACGCTGAACGGAAACAGGAAGCTTCCGAAGATAACTTTCGGACGCAAGGAGAACCGAAGCTGAGCCGTCACCGATTGGAGCACACATAGAGCGAGTCAGCGGAAATGAAACTTCTCTATCGTCAAGAACCTCCTCAACGGTCTGAGGAAAACGATACTGGGCTAACGGATTGTCTACTCCAAAATTATGATTCTTTGCGGCTCCAGTAGCAATTTGTCTTTGGGTCGTGCCGTATTTTTTCATGTGCATTTGAGCTTGGACCGCATACGTATCCATGAAAAAACTTCGGTCTACCCCCGTTTCAAATTTGTATCCCACGAAGTCAGCGGCACGCTCGTACTCTTCCGTAATTCTTTCGATATCAAAATTATCTACTCCATTCATGAATCCTTTCATCATCTTTTTTTTCATCTCGGGACTTTTTACCGCTTTCGGGAGAAATAGTTTCTCGACTCCAATCGCAACGGCTAAATCCGATCCACCGGAGAGAACATCCTTCCAAGCAGAATGGAAGGCCATAGAACCAGTCGCACAAGCACCTTCCACATTTATTAAAGGGATGCGTTTTGGAAACAACCCTTCATCAACCAGTTCGATCGTACACACTTGCCCACGGATGGTTCCTTGCTTTGCACCATGCATGGCGCAATTTCCAAAATAAGCAAATTCAATATCATCACCGTTTGCTAGACCCGAATCCTCCAACAATCCCATGTACGTCTCGCGCGTTAGATCCTTGAAAGACTGGTCGGGCTTTTTCCCAAACGACGTCGAGTGCGAACCGATTACAAAAACATCTTGCATTACGAATCCATGCCTCCTTTGATAAATTTTTCATTTGCCCAATATGCATCGTCATCGGACATTTGCATGCTCGGATGCTTCATATAAAACGCCGATGGTCCCTCTAAAACGCCTGCAATCCCTCTATTCATCGCAAGTTTTACACAACGAATAGCATCGATGACAACTCCAGAAGAGTTAGGCGAATCTTCTACCGACAAACGAAGCTCGATATTCATGGGAGAGCCACCGAATAAACTTCCTTCAATACGGAGAAAACAAACCTTGTTATCTTTCTGCCAGGCTACGTAATCACTAGGGCCAACGTGTATGTCTTCATCTCTAATTCGCTCCAGTGCTACCGATTGAACTGCTTCAGTTTTGGAGAGTCGTTTCGAATCAAGACGATCTCTATTTAACATGTTCAAAAAATCTGTATTCCCACCGGTATTAATCTGATAGGTGTGCTTAACCTTGACTCCCCGCTTTCTAAACAAATCGACGAGCGCACGATGAGTGATCGTCGCCCCTAGCTGAGATTTAATATCATCCCCAACTAGTGGTAGTCCTGCTTTTTCAAACTTAGATGAAAACGATGGATTACTCGCAAGAAAAACGGGGATGCAATTAACAAGGCCTACACCCGCACGCAACGCACAGTCCGCGTAAAAACGCGATGCCTTCTCGGAACCCACCGGTAAATAATTAACGAGTACATCCACACGTGACTTCCTCAATGCCTCGACAACATCATCCAGCGTCGGCTCTACCTGATCCGAACAAACAAACGTCTTCTCATGTGGATAATTCCCCATATGGGTCGCCAGCCCATCCAGAACCTTCCCCATCCTCACGAGCACGCCACCTTTTGGAAGTTCCTCGCAAAATATGCGCGCACAATTGGGAGGTTCAAAAATCGCTTCGGATACTTCCTTACCAACTTTCCGAACGTCTACGTCAAAAGCAGTAGCCACCTCAATATCTTTAGCTTCATATCCGCCAATATCCCAGCGCATAAGCCCTTCAGCATCGACATCTCCGTGCCTTGAGTAGTATTCGATACCCTGAATAAGGGCACTTGCGCAATTCCCTACGCCTACTATGGCTATGCGTATCGGGGTCTTAACCATTTCTCTCTTCCGCAATTCTCAGGAGTTTGATTTGCCGAGTTGCCTGGAAACCTACACTAGCCTCTGATTTCCTGCTTTGCCTAGGTCCCGTGTTCTCTCAGAACCAGAACAAAGGCAGGACGATCGATTTCGATCTTCTCCATTTCCACCTGAACAACTGGCCCCGCTTTGCTATATCGATCAGACTAGAATGACTGAGGGAGGCATCTGTGGTTAAAACTCTTCAGAATTTTTCGGTTGTCGCACAAAACGACGCGACTGACAGCGGCAACGCGATCCATAGCGATGACATCGCGCAGAAGCTTGGATTCACTGGCGGGCTTGTGCCGGGAGTAACCGTCTACGGCTATCTCACAAAACCTTTAGTCGAGTTCTTCGGAGAAGAATTCCTCGAGAAAGGCTTTATTTCCGCTCGATTTCGTCGGCCAGTTTATGAAGGTGAGACTGTATCCGTAGACGCTCAAATCGTGAAAAATGAGGGTGACACAACAACCATTGAAGCCACCGTTAAAAATTCAAAAGGAGAGGCCTGTGCGCTCGCTGTAGCTGAATTTCCTGGAAGAGAAGCATCATCTGATCTGCCGCTTCCGGAGCAGTCACCCTTACCTGAGAGCCTCAGGCCCGCCACACCAGAGGAGCTCGAAACCAATCCAGTGCTCGGTACCCTTCATGTTAAATTTGACTCCGAGGCGGGATCAAGGTACTCGAGGGGCCTTGAGGACTATCACCAGGTCTACACACGATCGGCCCACCCTGCTTGGGTGTTGAGACAAGCTAATATCGCAATAGATAAAAACCTTGCAGTGGGGCCATGGATTCACGTCTCGAGCGACGTACAACTCCTTGGTCAAATCTCCTCAGGAGAAACCTTCCAGGTAAGGACACGTGCAATAAACCTATACGAGAAGAACGGTCACGACTACGCCGATTTTGATGTCGCGATCGTGACCGAGCAAACAGTCATGCGAATTCGCCACCAGGCGATTTACAGGATGAAAATTTAGCCCCCGTGGGGGCAAAAACATCCGCCTCTGCTCAAAAGTCGTACAATCTAAATAGGCATGGGTACTTCTGACCTTTATCCGAGCGAATTTGACCGAGCCTCAGATGGCGATCGAAAGCATATGGCCTTAATGGCCCAGGGAGATGCTTCCGCC
>DKAI01000210.1 GCA_002450755.1 Deltaproteobacteria bacterium UBA6930 | reverse complement strand
CCCGATATGATGCATGAGCATCCCGGCAAGGACAGGTCCAACGATTCTTCCTGTAGTTGCCATAGATTGACTTTGGCCAAGCAGTTCTCCGGCATTCTCAGCGGTACAAATTTTCGAGAACATGGATGTTAGTGAGGGAAAGGCTATTCCGTAGCCTACGGCTAGGAAGGTTCCAACGCCGATACAGCCAGTCATACTGTCCAAAAAGGGAATGACGCCAATTGCTAAGGCCATCAATAAAAGTCCACTTATAGTCAATCTTAGCTCGTTGAGAAGAGGTACCAGCTTTCGCAGAAGTAGTCCCTGTGTCAAAGTTAGGCAGATACCTACCCAACCAAAAAAAAGACCGGCCTCCCACTCACCAACACCGAATTTCTTCCTTGCGTAAAGGGTAACCATCGATTCGAGTACAGCGAACGCAGTAAAGCTTTGAAAAAACAGAATTAAGTAGCATTTAAACTTGGTATCCAGTTGAGCGGTAATTAGTTTGTAAGGTACCGGAATAAAGGCCCTTCCAAATTCGTTCCAAGGGGGTTTTTTTAGGTCGCGAGGGCGACTTTCCGGAAGTTTCCAAAAGGCGAAAAGCCAGTTTATAGTCGCCAGACCAGCAACTGCGAAAAAGGGGAGCTGCGCATTAACCTTTGCGAGAGAACCTCCCAGGAAGGGACCAAAAGTCATGCCGGCTCCGAAGGCGGCGCCAATGATGGCCATACCTCGAGTTCGCTCAGCCTTTATCGTGATGTCCGTGACAACGGCCTGAGCTGTGCCGATCGTAGCAGCAAAGAATCCCGATAGTGTTCTGGCGAAATAGATACCGTTAATCGAGTCCGCAAGGGCGAGGCAAACAAAGGAGACTACGGTACCTGCGAGGGAAATCAGCAAGACAGGTCTGCGTCCGATTCGGTCACCGACAAATCCCCATACGGGAGCAAATAGCAGCATTGCTATCGCATAAAGACTCATCATTAAGCCAATTTCACGAGGCCCGGCACCAAGGGTGCTTGCGTAAATGGGAAGTACAGGAAATAAGACGCTGAAACCGCCAAAATCCAGGAAAATGGTAATGAAGACGATTCCGAGAATTGCCTTTTTCTGGCTTTCCGGGATCGTAACGTGCTCGCCTGATATTTCTTCACTCTCCTCGCTGGGGTCTTCCTGCCTGTTCATTTCTTAGCTCCCGGCGAGTGTGAAAACGGAGAATTACTTTGATCAAAAGTTTTTGGTAGTGATTCGACTAATCTGAAGATGTCCGTGTTTTGCGATAGTAGAACCAACTCAACATACCAAACAAGGAGATTGTAAGCCCAATCCACTGAGCCTGGGTAAGTCCCAGTGCAATGGGCGTATTAGTACGAATGCTCTCGATTGCGAAACGTCCTACACCGTTGGCTATTAGGTATTCTCCGAAAAGAAAGGGGCTTTGCTTTCGTCTTTTCCAAAGTACTGCCGCAACAAAAAAAAGCCAGAAGCATTCGTAGAGCTGAGTGGGATGTACCGGGATTTCGGTAGGGGGTGCACCGAGCGGAAAAGCGATTCCCCAAGGTAGGGAAGTTGGAATTCCATAGTCATCGCCAACTAAAAAACAGCCAATCCTGCCGAATGCCTGCCCCACAGCAGCCCCTACGGCTACACAAGAGGTAAAAATTCGAATAGAAATTCCGTGGATTTTGCAGCCAAGTGCACCGACAGCAATGGCACCTAGAAGCCCTCCGTACCAAGTGATTCCGTCGCGGGCAAAGAAAAGGGAACTGAAGTCCTGTCCTGAACGTATGCCTACGTCGACTGCAAAATAAAGCTTTGAACCGACCACTCCGCCGATCATGCAGTAGAGCAGCATCGTGCTAGACAGTTCGGGGTTTAGATTAAATTCGCGTAACCTCAGGCCCGTAAGCCAGGTTGCCACAAGAAACCCTATCGCCATCATTGCGCCGAAACTGCTTATTGGTAAGCCGAATACTTCAAATAAAACCGGATACATAAGAGATCCAGTATTTAGCAGTGGGGTGTCGGGTGCGCATTAGATTTTGCTTAAAAACTCCTATTAGGGCCTTGCCCGCGGGGTTGATTGATATGAACTGGAACACTCAAAGGGCTACCTTCTTCACGCGCTCAGGTTAGACGGTTTGGGGGCGGAGAGGTTGTTAGGTTAATCCGATGTTTGCGTGGTATCTCAGACTTTTAGGACTTTCTATGGGAGTCGTGATTTTTCTGTTCACTGCAGAGACGCCTCTTAGTGGTGCAACCTTTAGTCGATTTGAGGAGTCCCAAACTGCGTCTTCTTGGACCTCGGCGCCCCATAAGAGGTTAGATCTACCACGTAACTTCACAGAGGGCCGAGAGGATTCTTCTGAAGATCAAGGGAATTTCGATGCGTTGAAAGTTGCGGCCCAAGTCGTTAATGCCAATCCGTTCCTCTCAGATCGAGAAGCAACACGAATCGGAAATGCAATAATCCGCAACTCGGAGAAATACAAGCTTGATCCGGAACTTGTTTTGGCTGTTGTTTTAGTTGAAAGCGCGGCACGCCCTTGGGCTCGAAGCTCCAAAGGAGCTCGTGGACTAATGCAGGTTATGCCTCATATGGCGAAGCCTTTAGAATTAGCTGGGCATCTGAACACGATCGAGTCGAATATCGAAGCCGGGTGTATCATCTTATCAGGAAATATTCGCCGTCTAGGCGAAGAGGATGGCATATCTACTTATTTTTGGGGCCAGAACATTCGAGGAGGTGGTTACTTCAATCGAGTAGAGGCGGCACGCACCCAAATCAGGGGTTTCCACTCTAACAAAGAAAATTTCTAGTCGGATGAGCGTGCTAGAGACTCCGATAACTAGAAATCGAGGAGGGAGCCTGTGGGAAACAGGCTGAGTCATGTTGACGAAGCGGGCGAAGCTCGGATGGTCAACGTAGGTGAAAAAGCGATTACCAGAAGGGTGTGTGTTGCTCGGGGCCAGGTTCTTATGCGTCCGGAAACACTTCAAGAAATTGCGCAGGGGACGATTCCCAAAGGGGATGTTCTCGCGACTGCGAGGATTGCCGCAATTCAAGCGGCTAAACGGACCTCCGAATGGATTCCGCTTGCACACCCTCTCCCACTCGATGGAGTCCTTGTGGAGTTGACACCCGATATTTCCGGATCCCTGGGGAAGATTTCTATAAAAGTTACGGTACAAGC
>DKAI01000157.1 GCA_002450755.1 Deltaproteobacteria bacterium UBA6930 | reverse complement strand
TCTTTGTGAGTGGTGGCGATGGGTGGACTTGAACCACCGACCTGCGGGCTATGAATCCGCCGCTCTAACCAGCTGAGCTACATCGCCTAAGAACTCACACTTCTAGGTCCGTCCGCACTAACGAACCTCGCTAGTTTCTCCTTGGCTCATGTCCTTCAGGGCCTCCAGTTCTTCTAAAAACGGTGCGGTGGGGGATTCTTCCGAAACGGGAGAGGTCTCATTTGCAGCCAATTCGGCCTCAATTGAGCTGAGCCGAGTGTTTAGTGTATTTATTTGATCCAATGCATCCTGGACGCTAGGTCGATCGAGGGCCTCGTCTTTCGGTTTTGGCCCAGCGTTTATGTAGAAAGCAATACGCTCCACCACGGGGTCAAGTTGAGGGATTAGACT
The DNA here is from genome assembly GCA_002450755.1 of Deltaproteobacteria bacterium UBA6930. Classification (GTDB taxonomy): domain Bacteria; phylum Myxococcota_A; class UBA9160; order UBA9160; family UBA6930; genus UBA6930. Next base: position 9,377 of record DKAI01000157.1, on the reverse strand, counting down.
GCTAAGGTCGCCAGATTGTATAAAGATAGAGCGTGGGTCAGTTTCTTCGCTACCAAGAACTTTTGCGCAGACGAGATCGAGGCTGGCTCCCCGACCGAAACGGGTTAGGGAGCCGTACAAGACATAGTTAGCGCCTAGGGTCTGACCGGTCCTTCGTGCAGTTTCCATGCTGTTGGTTGCGCTTGCGAGGTCATCGATTCTTATGACCGAGAGGCCTTCATGCTGTGCGAGTCGAGCTGCTAGCATATCCGCTACCCCTTGCCTCAGAAATTCTGCCTCTGCTGAGGAGTTCACCTCAACTGGAAGTACGGCGATTTTGATATCCCGCTGAGCCAGTGCCCCTGGGCTTACTAACAGGGTCGCAGAAAGAACTATTAGACTAGAGATAAGGGACATTAACTGCACTCCGGATACCCAATAGGGCTTGCTTGTTTGGCTGGCGCGGCATTTATCACGAGCCGTTTACTATCAAGCTGTCGAGCTCTGGTCAACAGCCTTTGAGCCTTCAACCGCCTTCGGGCCACTGTCGTACGTTTAATCCTGCTTCTTTTAAGAGTTCCAGTGACAACTCCCCCATGGGGTATTCCGCGCTGTATACTACTTCTGCGATTCCCGAATTAATTAACATCTTCGTACAGAGCAGGCAGGGGCACAAAGTTGAGTATAAGGTGGCGCCTTTCACGGACATCCCGTGATAAGCCGCTTGTACGATCGCATTTTCTTCGCCGTGGGAGCACAGACACTCACCAAGGTGGGTACCCCCTGGTGCAAACGAGTTGCAGCGGGGGCAGCCACCCTCGTTGCAATTCCTTACTCCACGAGGTGTACCGTTATAACCTGTGGCGATGATTCTTCTGTCGAGAGTTATTACTGAGGCGACTTTCCGTTTGACGCAGTTCGACCTTGTTGCCACAACTTGTGCGATGTCCATAAAATATGCGTCCCAGCTAGGCCTCTCGAAATAAAGCTTTTTTTTTAAAATAGCCTCCAAAGCGTGGCCAAGCTCCTCGAGGGTTGAAGAGTTGTCTAACGTCTCGTCAGAGCAATCGCGCACGGCGAGTAATTGTTGAGCTAAAGGGTTGTCACTTTTAAGCTCGCACTCTTCCACCCGTTGCAGCTCTTCGATCGTTTCCGGGTCGCCGATTCGTTTACGGCTTCTAATCCGCTCAAACCGAACATTGAGTGGGGCATCTACCCAGATGAGGCGAAAGTCGTCAGACATTTTCCTAAATACATCTACTTCCAGAGGATGACGGATCGAATCGATGACATGATTTTGGCTAACCCCTAGTCGACCTTTAATCCGTTCGGCTAAAATTCCAGGTCCTCCTTGATTTCTCAGTTCATTGCCCAGGGCTATCATTGTTTCTCGATCTTCGACTTCTCCGCGAGTGCTGAGCTCTTCTCTCAGTACATCCGATAGGGAGTGAACCTGAAAGCTGCGCTCTCTAAGGAACTCAACGGCAGCGCTTTTGCCTGCCCCATTTCGACCTGAAAGTCCGATGATCATATTGGAGTTAATCCCTCATCCCTAAATTAGGTTAGCACGGTAAATAGGGTTTTTACCCAGGCGCACTAGTTTTCAAACTCAGGCGTCTTCGTTAAAACAAGTCCCATCCAGATAGTTCCAGACGGGTCCATTTCGTACCTTTTGTCGCTTACAACGAGACTGCAACCTTCTATGAGTGATGAAATTTTGTTCCAATCCGATTTTAGAAGGCCTCCAAGGATCAGTTTGCCCTTAGCAGACAGGAAATTTTGAAAGTAATTGAATATCGGTTCCAACTCTGTTCTAAGTAAATTTGCCAAAATCAGATCAAAGGGTTTTGGCTGGAGAGCCGATATTGGTCCGCAGTATGCAAGGATCGAATTTTGATAAGAATTTTTCACGCAGTTTTCGCAAGTCGCAGAAATCGCAAGGCGATCGATATCGAGAGCAATCGCTTTTTTCGCGCCACAAGCAAGGGCGGTTAGCGCCAGGACTCCCGTTCCGCAGCCCACGTCCAGTACTACGCTTCCTTTCAAGGTATTTTCCCCATTTAGCATTAAATTCATGACGACTTTTGTGGACTCGTGGGCTCCAGTACCAAAGGCTTGCCCTGGATTAATTACCAAAACAGGATGTGCGACGTTATTATCGGGTTGGATCCAGGGTGGCGTGATTGTTATCCGATTCGCAACCGTAACGGGCTCATGTCTTTGCCTGGAAAGGTCGTCCCAGTCAACTTTCGGTTCGGGATAAGTAGACATCCAGGCTATTTCATCTAATTCAAGATGAAAAATACGACCTTCGATGGCCTGTGCCTTACTTTGAGGAGAGTAGATACGAACAGTGGAGCCGCCGTCACTGCTACAAGAAAGTTCTTCGGAACCAACAGCTCCTAATTCGAATGCCTCGGCGATGAGGTTTTCCAAGGGTGAGCTTCCGTCGGCGATTTTCCGAAAGAAGTGTATCTCAATACGAAATAGCTTCTGGCTAAGGCTCATTATAGGTTTGCAATTCCTGATGGTGTCTGGTGGATGTTACTACACGCATCTTGCCGTAGGTCAGAGCCGACTTTTGTTAGCAAGGGAATCCCTGCAGAAAGTGATAGAAGATCCTTCTACGCCTCCAAGCGTAAGGCATCGACTCAATGTGGTCGTAGAAGTTCTTGAATTTGGGAATGAACTTGGTCTCAACGTTGGTAAACGTTATCGACAATTTGTCGATTGGCCTGGTGACAGGATCATAACCGCAGTGATGGCTACCAAACGTAATACAATGGAGCAACACCAGTTCAAGTTTCCTCTAGTAGGAGCTCTACCTTACAAGGGTTTTTTTGACCAACAAAAAGCTCAACGAGAAGCCACCAGTTTAGACACTCGAGGTTATGACACGTGTATATTTCCCGTGCCTGCGTACTCGACATTGGGTTGGTTTGAAGATCCCGTTACTGGTCCGATGGTAAGATTGGGAGATTACGAACTTATTCAAACTGTTCTCCATGAGCTAGTACACGCAACAGTTTTTGTTCCCGAGAACGTCGATTTTAACGAGAGCTTTGCGACCTTTTTTAGTCAAGAGGCCTTGCTGCAATTCGAGACTCATTTACCGGTCGCTACTCATTTTGAGGAGCGATTAGAAGCGAGCAGAAAGTTTGATCAAAAGCTTTCAGGATTTAGAGAGGAGGTCATGGGTCTCTATCGGGAGAACCGCTCTCCGCTTGACCGGGAAAGGGAAAGAAACGAATTGGAGGAGAAATTTCGAAAATCATTAGTAGGCAGTTCTTTGTCAACCGAAGGGATTCGAGACTTAAGGCTTAACGATGCTTGCTTGGCACTCGCGAAGACCTACTCAAGTGATTTTGCGAGATTCTCAAGCATTCTTAGTAAGTTAAAAGGTGATCTTAGGGTGCTTTTGCAGTTGGCAGTCGAAGCAGAAGATTTCGAGGAACCACTGAAACATATGGAAACGCTAGCGAAAGCGGAGGGGCACACGCGAAACTTTTCGGACGAGAACGTTTTTTAGTTACGGGCTTCCTTTCTATCTCCTGGGATTTCTGTTCTTCTTAGGCCATTTGCTATAACATTTCTCAATCTAGGAGGAAATTATATGCGTTCCGTCGTTATCGCTGGTGCTTACATGACGCAGTTCGGGAAATTTCTCGAACGAAATGTGCGTTCTCTATCAACCGAAGCTGCCCTTGGTGCTGTTCAAGATGCTGGCGTGGAGGCTAAGGATATCGAGCTAGTTTCCTTTGGAAATGCTGCTAGTGGCGTTTTGACGGGACAAGAGATGATTCGCGCGCAGATTGCTCTGGCTGGCTCCGGAATCGAAGGTGTTCCGATGCTCAACGTGGAAAACGCATGTGCATCGGCCTCGAGTGCTTTTCATATTGCTTGGCTTTCGATTGCCGCGGAGCAGTGCGATGTAGCTTTGGCAATAGGTTCCGAAAAAATGACGCACGAGGATAAGAAAAGGGCATTTGTTGCCCTTGCTCGCGCAGTAGACGTCGAAGAGTTAGTAGCGGAACACGGCGAACAAGTCTTAACAGAAGGGGCTGGATCGCTGTTTATGGATATTTATGCAAACGAGGCGAAGTCTTATATGGAGCGTAGCGGGGCGACGCAACGTGACTTTGCGATGGCAGCTTCGAAGAGTCATTTCCACGGCAGTTTGAATCCAAAGTCCCAGTATCGCCAAGATCGATCGGTTGAAGAAGTGCTCGAGAGCCGGCCTATCGCGGGGCCTTTAACTCTTTTGATGTGCTCACCAATTGGAGACGGTTCAGCGGCCTTAGTTTTGTGTAGCGAGGATTATGCAAAGCAAAAAGGAATGCCCTTTGTACGAATCCTGGCGACTTCCATCCAATCAGGTGTGCGAGATGGAGAAGGAGACGTCGTCGTTAGGGCGGCTAGAAAGGCATTCGACGATGCTGGTGTAGGGCCGAAGGATGTTGACGTTGTGGAGTTGCATGATGCTGCGAGCCCTGCGGAATTTTCGATTCTTGACGACATTGGAGTCGCTGAGGCTTTTGGTGGCCCTGTCCAGATGGTTTCCGATGGTGAAACTCGGCTTGGAGGGAAACTTCCCGTCAATACGAGTGGCGGTTTGGTTAGCAAAGGGCATCCGATAGGGGCCACCGGCTGTGCTCAGCTGGTGGAACTAACAGAGCAGTTGAGATCACGGGGCGGAGGTAGGCAGGTTGAAGGAGCTCGTATCGGCTTGGCAGAGAATGCTGGAGGCGACCTAGGAAACGGGCCAGCAGCAGCTGTCGTAACAATTTTAGGTTCGGCCTAATTTCAGTTAATCGGGCAAATTATATTGCTTGAAAGGCTCAAGCCTTCACATGAGAGATGACCGAGCATAATCGGCTCTCAGTCACTTGATGTTGCTTGTTACTGTGGAGGTGTCCCCATTATGGCAGGCCACAGGATCGGTTAAAAGTCATGCAGAAGTTTGATGCTCCTCCAAAAAATCTAAGTGGGACGAGAGTAGTGGAAGATGCATGTAATTCCTTTCGCTTCGAATTGTTTCAGAAGCCGATTCTCGTTGCGGTTTCGGGAGGACTGGATTCCACTGTCTTAAGTCACTGCCTGAGCCGACTCCCGGGAATGGTTGAAAACATGACTCTCGCTCACGTTAACCATCATCTGCGAGGAAATGAATCAGAGGAGGATGAAGCTTTTGTTTTGGAGCTTGCTCAAAAATTAGGGGTCAACGTAGAGTTCACTAATGCGTATCCGGAGATGCATCGTCTTCGCGAAACAGGAAGGTTGAGGTCGAGCTCGGAGGAGGCGGCTAGAGATTGCAGGCACGATGCACTGAATGAGATGGCCTCAGATATTGGGGCTCGCTTGGTTTTCGCCCACCATGCAAATGACCAGGCTGAAACGATTTTGTTACGACTTTTGCGTGGAACCTCTCCAGATAGCCTTAGAGGGATGACCAAGATATCCAAAAAAGGAAGGATCTTAAGACCGATACTCGGTGTCTTAAAAGAAGATATTAAAGAATATGCGATCTCGAATAGGCTGCAGTGGAGAGAAGATTCTTCCAATCGGGACATGCGCTTTACACGAAACTTATTGAGAGAGAAGTGGCTACCCGATTTGGCTAATGCTTTTAATCCTCAACTCGTTCGAGCGTTAGGACGATTTGGAGATTTGCAAGGGTCAGATAGGGAATACTTTGAAGATAAGGTAGGTGAGGCGTACTTTGAACTCGTAAGGCGATCGGCTTTCGATGGTTTCGTTATCGATTCTATTGGCTTTAAAGAATTGCACGACTCCCTTGCCACTAGGGTTGTGGCGAAGCTTTTTGAAGAGGCAGGAATATCGAGAGAGTTGACGAGGGTTCATGTGACGAGGGCAATTAACTTCCTTCGAGATGGCTCACGAGGCAAAATTGTCGAATTTCCTGTGGGTTGGAAAATGGAGAAGAAAGATCGCGGTATCTGCTTTAGAAATGCGCATGAGGGCTGATTAGAGGTATTCTAGGCTCTTGAAATTAAAGCGCGTTCTGCGATTTTTAAGGGAGCAGATAAGGCGGTTTGGAATCAGAGATAAGTAATCTCGGTTCCTAGACCTTTGGCTCACGCAATAAAAGATGCGCCGAGTTGCTGGCAGAGAGGAGAGGGGCGAAAATGAATAGTCAGTTCTATAAAAACATGGCTTTGTGGTTTGTCCTTCTTGTCATGATTCTTCTGCTTGTAAGTGTTCTTAGGCAAGGAAGGACAACTCCAGCTGAAATTTCCTATTCAGAGTTTATTGCAAAAGTGGATGAGGGGTCGGTTCGAGAGGTGACCATCGAAGAAGGCCATGTAAATGGCGTCATGAGCGAAGGCAAAGACTTTCGAACATTTGTTCCAGCAATGACACAGGAGCTTTTGGATAAACTTGAAGAACGGAATATTCATATCACGGCGAAACCTGCTCAAGAACCATCAGTCTGGCAGCAAATGCTTGTTTGGTGGATACCATTTTTGATTCTTGTCGGTTTGTGGGTCTTCTTCGTCCGGCAAATGCAGGGAGGTGGAGGAAAGGCGATGAGTTTTGGGAAGTCGAAAGCACGGCTTCTTACTGAAAACCAACATCGAGTGACCTTTGACGATGTTGCTGGAGTCGAAGAATCTAAAGCGGAGTTAGAAGAGATCATCGCTTTCCTTCGCGACCCTAAAAAGTTCACGAAGCTTGGTGGAAGAATTCCCAAGGGTGTGTTGTTAGTAGGGACTCCGGGGACAGGAAAAACTTTGCTTGCACGTGCTGTTGCTGGGGAGGCAGGTGTACCGTTTTTTTCAATTTCAGGCTCAGATTTTGTCGAGATGTTTGTGGGAGTTGGAGCATCAAGAGTTAGAGACCTCTTTCTTCAGGGAAAAAAGAATGCTCCCTGCATAATTTTTATCGACGAAATCGACGCAGTGGGCCGCCATCGAGGAGCAGGATTAGGCGGTGGCCATGACGAACGAGAACAGACTTTAAATCAATTGCTCGTCGAAATGGATGGTTTTGAGAGTAACGATGGGGTCATCCTTATTGCTGCAACCAATCGCCCTGACGTGTTGGATCCTGCTTTGCTTAGGCCTGGGCGTTTTGACAGAAGAGTAGTGGTGCCAAGACCGGACCTAAGGGGTCGTGATGCGATTCTAAAAGTGCACACAAAGCGCGTTCCGTTGTCTGATAACGTTGACTTATCCATTCTGGCACGTGGTACTCCGGGTTTCGTTGGAGCTGATTTAAGAAATTTAGTGAACGAGGCTGCTCTTCTTGCCGCTCGCCGAGATGCTCAACGAGTAGAAATGAACGATTTCGAAATGGCGAAAGATAAGGTGCTACTTGGTGCTGAACGTAGAAGCATGATCATGAGCGATGAAGATAAGCGAGTGACCGCATATCATGAGGCAGGACACGCGCTAGTGGCGATGTTAAATCCCGATTCCGATCCGGTGCACAAAGTTACCATCATACCGCGGGGAATGGCTCTCGGAGTAACTCAGACTCTCCCCGTAGAGGATAGGTACAGTCAGACACGTAGCCAGCTTGTAGCAATGATTAGACATGCAATGGGGGGTCGGGCTGCAGAGGATCTGGTTTTTGATCACTTTTCAACCGGCGCGTCTAATGATTTGCAACAAGCGACTTCCCTTGCGCGTGAGATGATTTGTAAGTACGGCATGAGTGAGGAGCTAGGTCCAGTCTCTTATTCAGGCGAAGGTGGAGATGTGTTCCTAGGGAGAGATTTCACGCAGAGGAAAGATTACAGCGAAGAGACTGCTAGGCAAATCGATGCAGCCGTGAATAACCTCCTCACTGAAGGCTACAACTTTGCTAAACAGGATCTTGAAGATCATCGTGAAGTTTTGGATAAAATCGCGGACTCCCTTCTTGAGAGAGAAACGCTTGAGGGAAAAGATCTGAAAACTTTACTCGAGGGGCGAGAACTACCACCCCTACCGCCTCCTCCTTCGATTACGGAAGAGTCGTCAGGATCTTCGGACGATATTTTAGCCGATGACTCAGATGACGAAGTTGCTCTGTCTGATCCGGAGCCGATAGTAAGCTGATGTCAGATGACAGAGAGGATTCTAGGCGAAAGCAAGTATTTCCTCACAACAAGTTGATGGTGATGGGAGTGCTTAATCTAACACCTGACTCTTTTTCGGATTCAGCAACTTTGCTTTTACCGAGCGAGAGACCCGATATAGATAAAGTTGTAGATAAAGCTTCGAAGCTAATCGCTAGCAAGATCGATATTTTAGATATTGGAGGAGAATCGACGAGGCCAGGTGCGGAGGCCGTCAGTGCAGGCCGAGAGATTGAGCGAGTCCTGCCAGCCGTTGAAGCGCTCACCAAAAGGTTCGACTTCATGATTTCGATAGATACACGTAAGGCTTTGGTAGCTTCCGAAGCTCTAGATGCCGGGGCAGTCGTAGTAAATGATGTGTCCGGATTTAGGCATGACCTGGACCTTCCTGAAATATGCAGACGCGCTAAAGGTGTAGTTCTGGGTCATCTGCGCGACGAGCCTCAGTCTATGCAGGATAATATAGAATTTAAAGATCTGTTGTCTGAAGTTGCATGTGAGCTTTCGTGTTCTTATAAAAAAGCGCGAACCGTTGGTATTCCCCACAGCTCGATCTGCCTTGATCCTGGGATTGGATTCGGAAAGACTTTTGCACAGAATCTAGAACTGATCGCGAATGCCGATCTTTTGAGGTCAAGGTTGCCCCGCGAAGTGGCGATTCTTTTTGGAATTTCTCGGAAAGCATTTTTGGGAGAATTCGTTTCAGGAGGACCGATCGCGCGTGATTTTTTAAGTCATGTGGCTGGTGCGGTCGCGTTGTTTCTAGGTGCCACAATCGTCCGAGTTCATGCCGTAGCAGAAGCTGTTCAAATGAAGAAATTAGTAGGCGCGTTGAGAAGCGCTCGAAGACCTATGTGATGGGTGGAGCTGCGGCCGGTGTTGGGAGTTTAGTTGATCAATTGGCCTGGTTCTTCCAAGCCAATTACGATCCGCTATGGGACAGCGTAGACATTTCCATTGTGGTAGTAGCGGTTTATTGGGTTTGCGCTCTGCTGCGAGGTACTCGCGCCGTGCAAGTAGTCGGGGGTATTCTTGCGCTTGTAGCTTTGAGACTTTTAGCCGAGGTGCTGCAACTCACCACAACTCTTTGGATCTTGGATACATTTCTTGGTTATGGCGTTTTCATAATTATAGTTTTGTTCGCTCCAGAAATACGACGAGCCTTGGCACGTGTTGGTAGAGGAGTGTTTTTTGGTAGAGCAGGACAGGCGGACTTTTTTCACGTGGAGGAAATTGTTCGTGCTGCGCAACAGATGGGGGAGCGACGGATTGGAGCGCTAATCGTTATCGAAAGAGAGAATCGTCTTGAGGAACT
>DKAI01000170.1 GCA_002450755.1 Deltaproteobacteria bacterium UBA6930 | reverse complement strand
CGTTTTTTAGAGTCGAGCATTAATAATCTCGAACCCGATTTGAAGCCAGGTAGCCCGATTTTTGATTTTGTTGAGTGTCATGTCCTGGCCCGAAATCTAAATGTTATAGAATCTATTGCTCAAATCGCACGTGATGAAGGCAATAAGACATTTTTGATTTCAAATCCAATCCAGGGTGAAGCAGCTCGAGTAGGAGAACGGCTAGCTGCGTTAGCTAGTTCAGTGAACAGGCCTTGTGTATGGGTGCTTGGAGGCGAGACTACGGTGACTTTGGATGGAGAGTTTGGCTTAGGCGGACGGAACCAAGAATTGGCCCTGGCTGCCGCTAGGTACTTAAATGGAAAAGCGGAAGTCAGTGTTTTTGCAGCAGGCACAGATGGTAGGGACGGGCCAACAGATGCAACGGGTGCGTTTGTTAACGAGCGAACGTGGAGTGGTATTCAGAGCGTTGGACGGAATCCGGAGGAGGACTTAGCATCTCATAACTCTTATCATGCTTTGGAGGCAGTCAGTTCTTTGATCAAATTAGGATCAACGGGTACCAATGTGATGGATGTGGCAATACTCGTGTCTGGCCCTATCGGTTTAAATTAAGTCGTGTTTAGTCGTTTCCTCAACCCGTTTAAAATAGCTGCCCGAGGAGTATATTTGGTAGAGTTGTTCGGTCACGCGGTCATACTATATCTCCGTTATCGCTGGAAGATTGGTGACCTAGACAACGCTTTTCGTAAGTACGCAGAAATGTACGTGAAGATTGCTAGCCGAGAAAAGGGTGCTCTAATTAAATTAGGGCAATTAGCTAGTTTGCGGGTAGACATTTTTCCCGACATTGTGAGCGAGACTCTCGCGCACTTGCAAGATCGAGTCGAGCCAAGGCCATTTTCGGAAGTTTCAGACCAATTGAAGCATGAACTAGGATTTGGATGGAGAAAGCTCTTCGGAAGTTTTGATAAAGACGCAATTGCTGCTGCTAGCTTAGGTCAAGTGCACCGCGCAACGTTAATTTCTGGAGAAGAGGTGGCAGTCAAAATTTTATATCCAGGAATAGAAAAAACCGTTTGGCTGGATCTCGCATGTGCAAGGTGCGCACTTTGGGCCTTTAATTTCGTAACGATTTCAGACCTGCGTTTAGTATTTTTAGAAATAAAAACGTCAATACTTAGAGAAATGAATTATGAAATTGAGGCCGACGTCGCAGAAGAAATAGCTGGAAATCTTTCTCGTGATGAAAAATTGGCGAAGAAAATTAAAGTGCCCAAGATCTATCGAGAGACTTCGCGAACTCGCATTCTAACGATGGAATTTATAAGTGGCGCACCTCTGAGGGAATTTGTGACTTCATCTCAAGGTAGTAAAGAGTCTAAGTCAACAGTTTTTTGGATGGTTCGAGCGTTTCTTCATCAAATGTTTGTGGATGGTCTTTTTCATTGCGATCCTCATCCAGGGAATCTTTTGATCGATTCTGAACAACGAATAGTTCTACTTGATTTCGGTATGAATAAGAGAATTTCGGATCGCTTGAGGGAAGGTCTTAGGATGAACGTATGGGCAACTATGAGGAGAGATTCTAGAGCATACGCAAAATCTTTGGAAAAAGCCGGCATGATAGGGAGTAAGGACTTACAGGCTGTTCAGAAGGTTGCCGAAGTAATGTTTGATCCAGAATATTTTAACCTTACACCCAAAGAGTTTGCAGGCCTTGATTTTTCTCGTTACCTCCGTCGGATGCGATTTGAGCTTCGTAAGGTAAACTCGTTCGTTTTGCCCGACGGTGTGGTAATGTGGTTCCGCTCATTTAGCCTTCTTCTAACCCTCGGGGCGGAGTTAGCACCTGGAATGCGGCCAGTAGAAATACTTGCTCCTCACATGGCTCACTATCTCGCTGAAGAGGCGAATCGTGTAACATAGTAGGGTGTTCTTCTGGAATGAGCTGTTTTGAAAGGTTTGTTTATGTTAGATCAAGAGGTATTTAAGACAGTATTGGGGCGTTGGGCTAGTGGGGTGACTATTGTCACGTCGCGGGCTGAGGGAAAAATTCATGGCATGACAGTGTCGGCTTTTTCGAGCGTCTCCCTCGAACCTCCACTCGTTTTAGTATGTGCCGACAAGTCTTCTATTACAAATGAACTTATTGAAAAAAGCGGAATTTATGCAGTGCATATTTTGTCCAAAGAGCAGCAAGATCTCTCTAATAAGTTTGCTTCGAAGAAAGATGAGCATAGAAGGTTTGAAGGTATAAATTGCTCAACAATGGTTACAGGTGCTCCAGTGTTACCGGATTGTCTAGCTGTTCTCGACTGTACCGTAGTTGCGGCTCACGATGCTGGGGACCATATCGTTTACGTGGGTCGGGTAGAGGATGCTACGAATTTAGATGTAACACCCTTGCTTTATTATCAAGGTGCGTATCGAGACTTTTCATCGGAGGAATAACGGCGTGCGACCTTTAGAGTTTGTGGTCTACTCTGATTACCTCTGACCTTGGTGCTTTAACGCTGCCGTGCGCTTGCGTAGTTTGGAGGAAAGTTTTGATGGATCGATTATTATTATCTGGAAAGCATTTTTGCTTCGGCCAGAACCTCAGAAAAGAGACCTGAAGGACTTTGTCGAGTACACGAAATCTTGGAACCGGCCTGCGAAAGAGGAGGGCTCTGGAAACTTTAAGATTTGGAATGGTGCGGAATCACCTTTATCTTATAGCGTTCCTCCCCATGTGGTGAGTAAGGCAGCGGCTCGATTTGGACGCGACAAGTTTTTGAAAATTCATGATCTTTTATTAGATTCGTACTTTTCTCAAAGCCTAGATATTTCTTCCGAAACAGTTCTCAGATCGCTTTGGGAAAAAGCGGGTTTGGATCTGAATGTTTTCCCGGACTTGACCTCGAAGGACATAGTAGGGGAAATTATGTCAGATCATCGTGAAGCGATTGAGTTTAATGTGGGTGGAGTACCCGCTGTAAGGTACGAACAGCATGATGTTTGCGTCGTAGGGGCACAGCCACTAGAAGTTTATACGCGCTGGTTTGGTAGGCTCATCAACCAAAGTAAGGGGTAAGTTTTTATACCGCCTTTATGGAATGTCTTCGACGTCACCAGGTGGACCTTCGTGGTGAGGATGTGTTACATGGGGTCGTTGTACAGGCTCTCCCCGAACGGGCACGTTTTGTCCTAGAAAATCAATTACTGACTTTGAAAAAATGTCATTCCGATCACCTGCGACCATGTGTGCGGCATCCGTTACATTGACATATTTCGCGTGGGGACATAAATCGAGGAATTTTCGCGCTCCCTCTTCGCTGAGAACGTCAGAAAGACCTCCACGTACTAAAAGGGTTGGCAGAGTGAGCTTTTTTGCGCATGCAGCTAGGCGTTCGGAACGTTTTTCCATGTCTCGTGGCCTGCTCATGAACTCTGGGTCCCAATGCCAGTGGAACTTGTTGTCGTCGCCCAGCCTCAGATTCTTCGCTAACCCATCCAACTTTCTCGGACGTTCACGGTGTGGTTGATAATTCGAGATAGCTTCTGCTACCTCCTCAAGGGTGTCAAACCCCTCCGGCTTTTGTCGCATGAATTCCATAATCCTTCGAGCTCCATCCTTTTCTATCTGAGGCGCGACGTCCACTAATATCAATGCCGTAGCATCGATGTGATCTTCGCCGATAGCACCTAAGCTAGTGCCTCCACCCATAGATGCTCCAACTAGGACAGGTCTTTTATTTCCAAGTTGTGCAACTACGTTCACTAAGTCAGCGACTTGTGCATCTTGCCCATAATCGCCATTTGGTGCCCAGCCCGAATCGCCGTGGCCACGCGCATCGAGCGCGATTGCCTGGTAGCCTGCTTCCCCAAGGGCTTCTCCGGCTCCCTTCCAGGCGTGTCGTGTCTGCCCGCCTCCATGCAAAAGAACTACCAAAGGTCCGTTTTCTTGACCCCAGTGATCTCCTGCAATTTGAATTCCTGAATGTCCTTCCCAGTAACGCATGGGTTCCGGGGCGCCCGGCATCCGCTTTCTAGCCGCCATTTGGTTAGTTCCTCGTAAATTTTGATGTGTCGATGTGCATGGATTCCGAACGCACGCACGTTTATGGATTGAATTGTAAGTTTAACACGCGGAATAGCCTTTTGCGGGTACCTAAGGCTTTAGATCTAGTTTCTGCTGATAATTACAGAGGCATTTTGTCCACCGAACCCGAAAGAATTGACTTGGAGGAGGTTTACTTCAAGGTCCCGAGGTTTCTCAATGACGACATCGAAGCCACAATTAAGATCCACATTTCTGGTGCCGGCTGTATGGAAAAAACGGTTGTCCTTCATTCCTCTAAGGGCTGCGATGATTGCCATCGCTCCGGAAGCGGCACCCGAATGTCCAACGTGTCCTTTTATCGAAGATACTGGTAGGGGGCTTTCTCGACCTTCCGAATGGACTCGATTTATCGCCTGAATTTCGGCAGTATCGCCTTTGGGGGTTCCTGTCGCATGAGCTATCAAAGCATCCACTTCTTGAGGTTCAATTTGCGCGTCAGCTAAAGCTTTTTCCATGACTCTTGATTCCCATCGACCGGTAGCTTCAGGTGAGGATGGGTGACTTGCATCAGCAATTGAGGCATATCCTCTGAGAAATCCGTGAATATTTGCTCCTCTAGAACGGGCGTGTTCTTCTCTTTCAAGTATGAATACTCCTGATCCTTCTCCCATTACGATTCCGGATCTTTCCGTGTCGAAAGGTATCATTGCTCTTTTCGGATCCGAAGAAAAACTCTCCATTCCGTATAAGTTGTAGCCGTAAAACAGCGATGGGATGAAATGCTCATCTGGTTTACCTCCAGCTAGGCTGAGTCCTCCTTCAGTTGCACCAGCTATGGCGACATCAGCTTCACCTGTCTCGATAAACCGGGCCGCTAGTCCAAGCGCATCTCCAGAAGATGCGCACGCAGTAGTGATAGTCATCGAAGGTCCGTGGAGACCGTAGTGGATCGCTGTTTGTGCCGCGGCCATATTAGGCATAATCTGGATTGGCATCTTGCGATCAATTGCTAGTGGACCATTTCTCTCGAGGTTATGTTGTGCGAGCATCATTGATCGCCCGCCACCAATACTTGTTCCGTGAACTATTGCTGTTCTTTCGCTATCGAATGATATTTTTGCATCCGCTACAGCTTGGTGAGTGGCCGCTAGTGCGAACTGTGCAAAAAGATCGGTCCCTGATTCGATTTCGGGGGAAATAGATTTAGATGGTTCGAATTCCTCCACGGCAGACCACCACATTTTTCTTCCCTCGAAATTTTTCTGCCACGGCGCCTCTCGTACCGCGATTTCACCCTCCATCACTCGTCTATAGAAATTTTCGACGGTTACCCCAAGTGAGGAGATAACGCCCATTCCCGTGATTGCGACTTTTTGCATTGTGGGGTCCCCTTAAACTTATGGTTTGAGTCAACAAGGATAGCGCTAAACTTGATAGTAAATCGAATAGATTTTATGCAGGAAGTAATAGAGATCTGCAAAGACTGTTTAGTTTGGGGAAAAGGCGCACATGAGGCGAATCTCAATGCTTCGCCTCGGCTTTGCATTTGATGATGCGTTTACATTGTCAAAGGAAGTGTGCGGGCACGCTATTGCTAAGTGGTTGCGTGTATCGAGTTGTTTGAAAACTAGAGCTTCTGTTGTCCTCATTTTCGGAAAATAGTAAAACCGATGTTGCTTGTTAAAAACGGGCATCGTTGATAAAGCGGAGTCGCCCACGTCTTCTCCTTTGTAGGCGTTTTTAAACGATTTCCCTCTCCTGTCCGCGGTATAGATGTATTCCACTAGGTCTTCTTCGCCGAGGCTGGATGAATCAATGAGCGCAAGAGGATTTTTTTCAGCGACATGATCTATCGGTTGCCAAAAGTTATACCAGGCAAATTCGTATGCCTCCAAATCTAAGTTGATTCCCGCTTTTCGGATTGTGTGGGCAGCGTTTTTGCGAGGATTTCTCAGAGTGTAATCGCAATGTATGAATCGAGCATAGGCTTCGTTGAACGATGAGCTGTCTTCGGTTCTTACAATATGCCCTGTAGGAATTACGTGGATGGCGCCGGTGAGAGCCTGGATTTTTTCAGACACCAGAGAGTAAAACTCACCTGCTACTTTTTCAGAGTTCCGAAAATCCGAAAAATTGGTATCAAAGTTTATTAAGATAAATCCGGTCGTATTGAGGTTAAGTTCATCTGCTCTGGCGCGAGGTCTGGCATCGTGAATTCTGACGTCATGAAACGTCGTGTTTGCACGACGTGTTTCTCGAGAGCCAATTTCAGCACGTTCCTTACTTGAACGGAATCGAGAATGGAGGTAACGGACCTTTGCGCTTAGGGGTAGTTCCGGAATTTCTGTTCTACTCATATTTATTTCACCACTCGATGGTGCGGCAGAGAGGATTCGAACCTCCACGGGCTATACGCCCGCCAGCCCCTCAAGCTGGTGCGTCTACCAGTTCCGCCACTGCCGCGTAAGACCTAGTGAATGTAGCCTCTTCTGTTAGGTTCAGGCTAGTTGTTAGGGATTTTCGGTATCTGAGCCATCTCCTGGCACGGGAATTTCTTCGAACAGTTCTGTTTCTGAGCCGCTGCTATTGGTTTCTTCGTTAATCTGAGAGGATTCAGCAAAGGGAGAACTGTTCTCAACGTCCTGGTTTACTTGTTCAAAGAGCGTGCTTCTCGTATTTTTTTCAGCAAAGTAGGCAAGGGACAAGCTGGTGATCATAAAGATGACAGCTGACGCTACTGTGATCTTTGTAAGAAAGTTGCCGGCGCCGCGGCTTCCGAAAACTGTCGAGCTCGCACCTCCACCAAAAACTGCCCCAATTTCGGCACCTTTTCCTCTTTGTAGGAGAACAACGAGGATAATGACGAGGCAAACTAGCACGTGAAGCACGGTTAAAAACAAGGTCATAATTCTACTTCCTAAGGCACGAGGGGCGTAAACATGCCGTGCTTTCGAGGTCTAGGCTACCCCTTGGATTCCATTTGATAGCGAACAATCGCCGCAAAACTCTCATGCGCAAGGCCTGCGCCTCCAATAAGTGCTCCGTCTATGTCCTTCTGAGCCATAAGTGCCCCGGCGTTCTCAGGTTTTACGGAACCCCCGTATTGAATCCTTATTTCTTCCGCAGGAGAGCCAAAGAGCTCCTTAAGGGTCCGACGGATTGCCTTGTGCACTTCCTGGGCCTCGTCAGGGCTGGCAGTTTTCCCCGTTCCGATAGCCCACACTGGTTCATATGCCAAGACGAGTTCCTCGGCCCGGCCTGACGGATAGCTTTCGAGGCTTTTTTGGACCTGCTGGGCGACTATTTCAAGCGCTTGACCACTCTCGCGGTCTTGAAGGCTTTCTCCCACGCAGACTATGGGTCGTATGTTTCTTTCGATTAGCGCCACTGCTTTTTTGTCGACTTCGGCATCGGTCTCTCCGAAAAGAGCTCTTCTTTCGCTGTGGCCTATGATCGTGTACTGGCAATCGAATTCCTTAAGCATGTCTGGTGAGATCTCGCCTGTGAAGGCCCCGCTCGCCTCTGCGTGTGTGTTCTGAGCAGCAAGTTTTACTTCAGTGCCCGAAAAAGCTCGAGAAAGAGCTGCTAGGGCAGTGAATGGGGGTGCAATCACGATATCCACTTCGGCATTTTTACCTAAATGGATGAATGCTTCGGCGAAAGCGAGGGCTTCATTTACCGTTTTGTTCATTTTCCAGTTGGCAGCCATTATTGGGCGCCTTTGAGAAGTCATAGTCGAGATCTTACTCCAGAGCTTCTACGCCAGGCAACGGCAAGCCTTGTACATACTCGAGGCTGGCCCCGCCTCCCGTCGATAGGTGATTAATACGGGAAGCGACACCAGCAGCATTCACGGCTGCTAGAGAGTCTCCGCCACCGACAACACTTTGACCTGTGGAATCAGCCACTGCCTTGGCCAGCTTCTTGGTCCCACCAGCGAATCTAGAAATTTCGAAGATTCCCATCGGTCCGTTCCAAAAGATCGTAGAGGCCCTCTCAGCCTCAAGCGCGTAGGTCGAAGACGTTTTGGGTCCGATATCGACTGCAATTCCACCGTGGGGGATCTCATCGACGATACGTGTTTTTGCAGAAGCCGAGATGTTGTCAGCGATAATGTGGTCGGTCGGTAGCAAAAATTTTCGTCCCGCGCTTTTGGCAGCATCTAGAATTTTGTTGGCCTCTGCAAATTGATCTCTTTCTATCAATGAGTCTCCGACCGTTTGGCCTCTTGCCGCCATAAATGTGTAAGCCATTGCACCTCCAATCGCGAGAACATCGGCATGAGGTGCCAAAGTTTTTAGCACGGGTAGCTTGTCGGAAACCTTCGCTCCTCCGAGTAAGCATAACAAGGGTCTTTTTGGGGATTTTATTGATTCAAGTTGTTCAAGTTCCTTAAGAAGGAGGTCACCTGCAGCTCGCTGCTTAAAGTAGCGAGCTACTCCAACGGTAGAAGCATGTGCTCGGTGAGCACAACCGAAAGCATCATTTACGTATACTTGAGCAAGTTGTGCAAGGTCTTTGGCAAAGCCTGGATCGTTCCTTTCTTCTCCTGGATGAAAGCGTAAATTTTCTAATAGCAATATCTCTCTATCTTTCAGATTGCTGCATAGGTTCTCAGTCACCTGCCCGATGATGTTGTCGCTGAACTTTACCGCCATCCCCATCAATTGTGAAAGAGTTTTTGCGATAGGTCGTAGCGATAGTGTCTCGGCTGCCTTCCCATTTGGCCGTCCCAAATGGGAGGCAAGTATAACTTTTGCTCGGGCTTCTGAGAGTTTCTTTAACGTTGGTAACGCTGCCTGAATCCTCGATGTATCCAAGATTTCATTGTCTTTCAGAGGAACGTTAAAATCACAGCGAACGAGAACACGCTTTCCGCTAATTCCACTACCCTGCTTTAAGAGGTCATCGAGCGAAGCAATGCCC
>DKAI01000221.1 GCA_002450755.1 Deltaproteobacteria bacterium UBA6930 | reverse complement strand
CTCTCGCAATAGAGTTAATCCGCTTTCCTGGTGAGGTAAAAATTTCTTCCCTTTTTTCTAGGAGAAATTGAAGAAATTCCAGATAGTGTCGAGATTCTCTAAGCTTAGAGAATCGCCCGAATAAATTAATATTTTATCGTCATCAACTAACTTCATAAGCGACCCGTAATTGTTTTCGAACACGGAATCCCTGTCTTTATTATGTCCTACCATGAAGGAATCGGAGGTCAGGGCACGAAGGCCTTCGATAGGATAAGATGGGCCTTTTAGCGCAACTTCATCCAGCCCGATAAAGGCAGCCTGAATGTGTTGGTTGGAATTTGAACAAAAACCAATTCCGCAAGCTGCACCTAAGTCGAAACCCAAAAAGTTGACTTTTTGAATATCTGCATTGATTGGTCCAGGAAGGATTTCTATGAGACCGGAAAGCTCAGCTTGTGCCTGCTGAAAATAGTCCCTCCAGAGAGATTGATCTAGAGTTGATAGTTCTCCATTTCTTTTGAGTGTCCCAAAAAGATGCTCAGTGAGTTTAGGATTTTCCCTCCTGCCTTGTAGAGGGAGCTCGACTCTCGCTAAGAGCGCGCCACGTTTGGTCCAAGCTTTCGCAATTGCCTCAATTTTGAAATCACAACTATTTTTGAGATGACTTTTGCAAATAATTATAAGTTGTGTTGATGTTTGCGGGGCATAATAAAGTTCTCCTTCGACACGGGCACCATGACTGTTAAATTCAAATTCCCTAGAGAGAACATCTTCAGAAAATATCTTCTCCTCCTTGAATACGGGACATCTGCCTTCTTCAGCAAAGCTGTGTTTTAGTAGATCTTCGAGTTCATATTCTT
Source organism: Deltaproteobacteria bacterium UBA6930 (assembly GCA_002450755.1). GTDB lineage: Bacteria > Myxococcota_A > UBA9160 > UBA9160 > UBA6930 > UBA6930. The sequence continues at coordinate 15,087 of DKAI01000221.1, read as the reverse complement.
TATTGGTCATATATGTAACTCTAGCTCGCCACAGGTTAGTTGGTTAGGAAGTTATTCGAATGATCGTGGATTCTGTAAGAGCCTAATCTGTTCGACTTTTTCGTAATTTTTTAGATTTTCATATATCGAATTACTGGAGAAAGATGAAAATTCGCATGTAAAGATTAGGAGAGTCTTTGATGTTAAGACTGCAAATAAAGATATAGAGAGTTAAGATTCTCTTATGAGTAAGAGTGATTCAAAGGCAGAGAGGCGCTCAAAGAAACCTTCGGGCTTGCAGGTGCAGGATGGCGATCGTTTTAGGCCTTTTATGAGAGGTATTATCGTTCACCATTTAACGAGCAAGGGCATAGCCTTCGAAGATGCCGTGAAAGCTGCCAATCGAGTTAGAAATGTCTTGCGAGGTCGAGATTTGGTAAGCCGCGAAGAGCTGGTAGCTCTTATAGAAGAAGCATCTGGAGGGAAGGGTATATCCGGCAATGATGAGGGGCCACGTCAAATCTTTGTTGGAAAGAACAAGACTTTTTTCTCAAAAGGATTCTTGTCGCAGTCCTTACTGGCAGCAGCAATTGACCCTAACGATGCGTTTGATGTGGCTCAGCAGATCGAATCCGAGCTTTTCTCTAAATCGGTAGATCAAATCCGTCGTCGTGATCTCCGCAGGTTAGCGTTTGAGACACTTAGGAAAAGACTAGGAGAGCAGGTAGCGCAAAGATATCTTGTTTGGCGCCATTATCAGGAAGAACCACAAAAGCCAGTAATTTTGTTGCTGGGTGGTACCACGGGAGCTGGAAAAACCTCCCTCGCTATTGAGGTCGCTCATAGACTTGGACTTGCTCGAGTAATTTCCACGGATTCGATCCGGCACGTAATGCGTCTCATGTTGTCAAAAGAATTAGTACCAGCGATTCACAGTTCCTCGTACAGAGCCTTCCAGACTTTATCAGATTCACAAGGTGACGACTCTGTAATTCAGGGTTTCCGCGTTCAGGCAAACCTAGTCGCCGTTGGTGTCCATGCAATGATCGATAGAGCAATTGAAGAAAACGAGAACTTAGTAATGGATGGTGTATCTCTCGTGCCTGGAATCTTGAATCAAGATACTTATTTGAATCGTGCTGAATTGCACTTCTTAATGGTCGCAAACCTCGATGCTGAGGAGTTTGAAAATCGTTTTTCTGCGCGAGAGGCCCAAGCATCAAATCGAGAGTCGCATCGTTACTTAAGTCATATTGATTCGATTTTGCAAATACAGGATCATCTCTTGGAGGTATCTGAGGCCCATCATGTTCCAATTGTAGATAATAAATCGTTCGATAAGTCAGTGCTTTCTATAATTCAAAGTTTAATGGAAACTCTTAGAAAAAAAGAAAGTTTCGATGTCAAATCGTTACTTTAATCGATTTTTAATTCTGATTGTTATCTTTAGTTCCTTTAGCTGCGCAACTATGACCGTAGAGCAAGAAAAATCTGTGTCTGAAGATTTTGAAAAAAGTGTCAAGCAAAATTTTTCAATGTTTCACGATCGTGTGGTGAGAGATTATGTGGAAAGTATCGGAAGAAAAATTTTGAGTTCTTTTCCGCAAAGTTCATTCGAATATGAGTTTCAATTAATTGAATCTGAGGAAATCAATGCCTTTGCAGGACCTGCTGGAAAGATATTTCTAAATACTGGAGTCCTCTTAAAGGCAAAGAATGTCGGTGAAGTAGCTGGTGTCATCGCCCATGAAATTGGACACGTAGTTCGAAGGCACGTCGCCGAAAATTACAGCAGGAAAAAGCCAGTAGCCATAGGGAAAAATGTTGCAATTATTGCCGCCACGATATTAGGAGGGGGTAGATTAGGGCGTGCGACAGGAATGGTAGGAGGAATAGCGTCGGCAGCTTATCTCAATAAATTTACTCGTGAAGATGAGATCGAGGCCGATGCTTTCGCAATTCAAGCATTAGTAGATGCTGGTTATCACCCGGATGGTTTAGTAACATTCTTCGAAACGCTCTTATCTGAAGCGACTACTCGTCCACCCGAATTTTTGTCAAGCCATCCAACGACTGAAAAAAGAATCCAGTCCGTTAAATTACTGATTGCTTCCAAAGAAAATCTAGCGGACCTTATCTATACCGATAACGGCCGATTTGAAATAATTCAGAGACGAGTTCGTTTACGTATGGGTCTCGAATCCGTAGGTATAGGCGAACCCGTTTATTAACATTTGGGTAAAACTAAATAATGGATAGAATGAATCTTGATCACCATAGCGTTTCTATTTTATGACTCGAAGTCCCCATAGAAAAGTGGAGGGTATCGATCATCGGATTTCGCCCGAGGAAATTAAGCATAGCGGATGGAAAGCAATTTTTCGGGATGATGAAAATGCTCAAGAATCTTTAGTAGTAGAAATTGGCTTTGGCAGAGGAGAGTTTTTGGTTGATTTGGCGAGACGAAATTCGAATAAAGCCCACATTGGAATAGATATTTCTTGGAAACGGGTTGCGAAAATGGCCCGACGTCTGGCATTGTGTCCGGTCCGTAATCTTCGATTGATCGAAGGTAATGCGAAAGAAGCAGTAGAATATATGTTAGATGACGGAAGTGTGGAAACCTTCTGGATAAATTTCCCAGACCCCTGGCCTAAAAGACGTCATTCTCGCCGGAGACTCATTAAGCGCGATTTTCTCGATGTCTTGGTAACCAAGCTTATACCTGAGGGAACTCTTGAAGTTGCGACAGACCATCCTGCGTACGCGAAATGGATTAATGCACGTCTTCAAGGAACGCAAGGTTTGCAAAATCTCTTTAAACCCTATCCATATCTTTCGAATGTCCCCGGCCGTCATCTTACTGCTTACGAAGAGATTTGGCGATCAAAAGGCAGGACTCCTTATTTTTGGCGCTACAAAAAGGTTTCACTGTGAATTACAAGAATATGACTTTGAGAGAAATGCAAGATTACTTCCTTTCTAATTCATTGCCTAAGTTTCGAGCTGAGCAGGTTGCTGCGTGGGTATATCAAAAAAATGTCGAGGATCCGATGATGATGTCGAATATCGATATAAATTTGCGAAAGAAGATGAAGAAAGATTTTGAATTTCAATCTCTAAGAGTTGAAGAACTGTCTTATTCTGAAGACGGAACTGTGAAAGGAATTTTGAAAACAAAAGATAACAATCTTTTAGAATCGGTGTTGATACCTGAGTCAGACCGATTGACGCTTTGTGTTTCGAGTCAAATAGGTTGCTCTTTAAAATGTTCATTTTGTGCGACCGGCAAAATGGGTTTTACTCGGAACCTTGATACTTCCGAAATTATTGATCAGTTTTGTATTATGAAAAGATATACACATCACGAAGCTTCTATAACGAACGTAGTATTTATGGGAATGGGGGAGCCTTTGTTAAATCTTGAAGCTGTTATTCGGGCCGTAGAACTTTTTCTTTCTCCAAAAGCGTTCAATATTCCCGCCAAGAGAATTACTGTTTCGACAGCGGGAGTAGTTCCGAAAATTCTACAACTATGTAAAAGTGTTCCCGTTAATCTCGCAGTTTCATTGCATGCTGCTAAAGATGATTTAAGGAACAAGTTGGTGCCATTAAATCGAAAGTTTCCAATCGCCAAACTTTTCGAGACCCTGAAAGAGATTCCGAATCTATCCAAACGGCACCCAGTATTTTTTGAATATACCCTTCTGTCAGGTATCAACGATAGTAAACACGATGCAAGAAATTTAGTAGCACTATTGAAAGGAGTGCCATCTAAATTGAACATTATTCCGGTTAATCAACATTCGGGATCAAATTTCAAGACCCCTGAGGCAAATGTAATTGATACCTTTATGGGTATTTTGGCATCGGGTGGACTCGTTACTACGTTGCGAAAGAGCAGGGGTTCTGATATCGGCGCTGCTTGCGGGCAGTTAGCACTTCGCCGCGTGTTTTGAAGTAATGCGAAATCTAAGTAGCATCAAATAATTAATTTGCGTTTGTAATTCGAAGTTTCTGTCCTGGATATATCGTATCATTTATAGAAATCCCGTTAGTCTTCGCTAAAGTAGTGACAGTCGTGTTGTAGTATCTTGCGATACGACCAAGTGTATCCCCTGTTTTTACGATGTAAGATACTTCGGAAGCGTTTTTCAGGTCTATCTTAGGACGCAGTCCTGGTATGGCGATAATCCTCCCAGCGTTTATCCGATTCCGATTCTTAAGTCCGTTTGCCAACGCTATTGCATCGCTTGTTGTATTAAATTTGGATGCGATTGCATCAAGTGTATCTCCTGATTTAACCGTGTAGGTAAATTGCAAATAGTCTGATAGGTCAGCGCCAATTCCTCTGTTGCTCGTCTTTCCTGGTATCTTTAAATTTTGTCCAGCTCGTATTTTATTTTTGTTAAGAAGATTATTAGCGCGGACTAATGAAGATTCGGAGACGCCAAAGCGTCTGGCTATCACGCTGAGCGAATCTCCCCTCCGGACTCTGTATTGCGTATCCGGTGTCTGAGTGGGGAAACGCAAATGTTTTGGAAGTGAGGCAAGCATTTTAGCTCCGTTTATGCCTTCTGGTATCCGGAGTGCGTATCCTTTCGGTAGAAACTTCTGAGAACGTAAAATTGGCTTTAACAACGCGGGGTTTAAAGCTTTTATTTCGTTAATAGTAATCCCCAATACAAAAGAGATATCTTCGATCCTATAAAAATGGCTAAGGAATACTATGTTCCTGTTTTCGGATCGATCCTTTTTTAGGTTGGAGAAATAAGTTTCTGGGCTTTGTTCAATATCCGACGCGGCGAGAAATTCCGCATAAAAATTCTTTGATGCGAATCCGAACGTACGGCTCTTGTAACGATTTATGATTGTGTGAATATTTGTTGTGCCGAGACGTCTTTTTGCCCGTCGCATTCCCGAAGCCCCGTGATTATAGGCAGTGATTGCTAGTGGCCAGGTACCTATAGAATCGAAATTTTTCTTAAGTAATTCAGCAGCAGCTCTAGTTGAAAGAAATGGATCTCTCCTTTCGTCAATGTAGTGGTTTATCTGGAGAAAGCGTTTCCCCGTAGCCCGAGTAAATTGCCATAACCCTGAGGCACCCGCATGAGATCGCGCGTTAGGGTTGAAGGAAGACTCGACTAGCGGAAGTGCTACTAGTCTCTCAGGAATACCGCGGTTCCGAAAAATCTCTCTTATAAAGGTCTCCCAGCGCCCCATTCGTTCAATGCCTTTACGGAACCTATCAGCCTGTCCTAGTTGAAAACGAATTCTTTCCGAGGATAACAGGAGGTTTTGGTTAGTAACGTCTTTGGGAAATAAGTTTAGAACTCTTAAGCTTTCTCGAGATAAATTTTTTCGTTTTCCCGTAGCCAATTTTCGAAGGATATCTCTGTAACGTTGTCTTGTTGGTTTGAGCTTCCGATCAAGCGCTCGTCCGCGTGTTTTATCTACACGAAATTTTTCGTAAATTATGCTCAAATCCTTCTCGTCATGGAAATAACCGTAACTAGTACTCGCATCGGTAAAAACTTTTTTCCAAAAATTGACCCGAGTTTCAATAGAGTTAGGACGTGGGAAAGCAGGCGTTTTTTCAATCGGATCTGCATTGGATACAGTACTGAGAATGCTCCAGATTAAGAATGTCGCGAGCATTTTCCAGCTCCACCCAGGAACTTTTGCAGCAGTCTGTGCTGTCATTTGCTTTTCTTTATCGAAATTAAATATTTTGAAAGGTTTGCGACCGATCTCCGACTTCAACTTTATACTACTCCGTGGGACTGTCATTTCTATTTCTTACGACGTTTTTTTCGATCCTTACGTGATTGTTTTCTTTTCCGTTTTTGTGCCTGTCGACGTTTAGCCTCAGCTTTTACATTCTTAGGTGCTGCAGCGCCGATTAAGGACTGATCAAAGGGTAGGCTCCCTCCTCCTCCCATTGCTCCAGAAAGTTTTCCAAAGGGGCCTTTGCCGGAACCCATTTGTGACATGAAGTCGCGCATTTGATTAAAACGTTGAATAAGGCTTGTAACGTCCTTGCTAGTACGTCCACAACCTTTCGCTATGCGGTTTGCACGACTTGTTTCTATCACTTCTGGTGACTTGCGTTCTTGAACCGTCATGGATTGAATTATTGATTCGACCTTCAGGAGTTCTTTTGGGTCGACTTGATCAGCCATACCGCCCATCATTGGTAACTTCCCTAAGACTTCTTTTATGGAGCCCATCTTTTGGATGGTTCTCAACTGTTTCAGAAGGTCATCCATGCCGAAATTTCCTGAAAGGAGTCGCTCGGCTTCCTGTTCGGCCTTATCGGCATCCACTACTGCTTCGAAGTCTTGAACTAGACCAACGATGTCCCCCATCCCAAGAATTCGTGAAGCAATGCCTTCTGGTCTGAAAGATTCCAGCTTGTCTAGGGTCTCTCCCGTGCTCAAAAACTTGATTGGTACCCCAGTTACTGATTTGATCGCTAAGGCTGCCCCTCCTCGAGCATCGCCATCGAGTTTGGTGAGGATGAGACCATCGAGAGGGAGGCTCTCATGAAATGCTTTCGCAACATTCACAGCATCTCGGCCCATTAGTGAGTCGCAAACAAATAAGGTCTCGGAGGGAGATACCGTTGTCGATATTTCTTGAATTTCGGACATCATATCGGCGTCTAATACTGTTCGTCCTGCAGTGTCATACAAGATGGAGTCGAACTTCTCGGTTTCGAGTCGCTCCTCAGCTTCTCTGCATATATCCACCGGTGTCTGATCTTTTGATCCTACATGAACAGCGACGTCGATACTTTTGCCCAAGGTAACTAGTTGCTCTGCAGCTGCAGGTCTGTACGTATCGGCTGCTACAAGAAGGGGGTACCTGCCTTCTTCTTTTAGATGGCGCGCCAGTTTTCCTGCAACGGTTGTTTTCCCAACCCCCTGAAGTCCAGCTAGCAGTATTGAAATTACTCCTTTTTTCGACTTGAGTTCCGCTCCTGTAGGCCCCATCAAGTCAATAAGTTCTTCCTGGCATATGGCTATAAAATGTTGACCGGGTGTTACCTTGCGGAGGCGTCCCGAAGAATCTCGTATTCTTGTCTCGACTTTCTCCCCCAGACTCCGACTCTTCACTCTTTCTAGGAAGTCTTTTACCACCTCGAAATCGACGTCTGCCTCAAGAAGGGACATTCGCACGTTGCGAAGAGCCTCCGAGACGTTTCCTTCCGAAAGGTTCTTAGCGCCTGTCAGGCGATCTCGAGCATTTTTGAATCCGGTTGTGAGCGTTTCGAGCATCAAATATCTCCAGTACTGCAGATTAGCGGTCTGTACATCACGGCCAAGTCTCGTTATCGGGTTATGATTATGACTGGCCAGGAAAATTGGCCGGTTTCAAGGAGGTTCTCTAGTGGCAATTGAGGTCGAGGCTCAGATTACTGGCAATATTTGGAAGATTGAAAAGGCTGTAGGAGACGAAGTGGCAGAGGGTGATATTCTGATAATCATGGAGTCAATGAAGATGGAGATCCCAGTTGAGTCCCCCGCTGGCGGTAGGTTGAAAGAGTTCAAGGTCCAAGAAGGGGACAGTGTTGAAGAGGGGGCAATTCTCGCAGTTGTCGAGTGAGTCGAGCGTGCACCTAGATATCCGCCCAATGCAGGCTAGAGATCGAGATTCTGTAGTGGATCGTTTGTCGCGTAAGCCTCTGGAGAATCTTTTGCTGATTGACGCGGCTTCCAAAGTAGGAGAAGTGCCTTCGACAGGCGACCCTGCGGTACAGGTGTTACTAGCTGAGTATGAGGATCGTTTGGTTGGAGTGGCAGCTCTGCAACCAATCGTGACCGTGGAATTTGGAATTTCGGAGGCAGTTCTAGCAGAATTACTCCCCCACCTCGGGGCAGTGTCGTCGGGTTTATTGAAGACTCGACTTGTTATTGCCGATAGCGTGTGGCCTCTGCTTGAGTCGTCCGGTCGGCGAAAGGTTTTGGATCGAATAGAGCAAGGATATGCCGTTAGTGGGCGTGATCTTCGACCCTATGAAGTTCCCAGAGGGGGGCACCTGCGGTCGGCGAGTGCGGAGGATCTCCCAGATTTGGTTGACGCCGCTCGATCTAGTCTCAAAGAAGAGGACCGATGTGACCCTTTTGATGGTAATCCTTATGCGTTTCGTGGATGGGTGGCATCTCGCATGCCCAGAGCTCGGGTTATAGATTTTGAAGGCGAACTTTGTTTCGTGGGCTACGCCGATGTGCAACTCGAATCTGGATGGCTCCTTCAGGGGGTGTACACTCCGGGCCCCCGCCGTCGTAGCGGTTTCGCTGCGGCGGGAGTCTCGGACCTTTGCAGGTGCGCCTTTTCTTCGGGTGCTTCACACGTACAGCTGGCAGTTGTTCAAGGAAATAAGCCAGCCGAAGAGCTTTATCGTAAGCTTGGATTTCGAGAAACTGAGCAGTTTCGTACAATTTTGTTCCGGTGAGATTTGCCTCCACAAGGAGTTTGCCCCTCTACCTGCAGCATGTCACCATCTCTGGCGATGACAGGTTCAGAAGAATTGAACAATCGTTCCCTAGAGCAGGTGGCCCCCTCCGACCAGCCAACGTTTAAAGGTTTACGGGAAGACCCTCTTTCAGCGATGACTGTGAGGTTCAACTGGGTCTTTCGAGCATTTGCCACTCGCTATTTTAGACACTTCAGTATTTCTCAGGAGGTTGTCAAAAATCTGCGAGCTCTTGAGACTCGAGGTAGCGTGGTTTATGTCATGCGATATGCGAGTCGTCTTGATTATTTTCTATTTAACTTTCTTTTTCTCCGCGAAGGTCTCAGACTGTCGAAATATGCGAACGGCATTCGGTATTTCTATTACAGAACCTTTGTAGATGGGATTAAATGTTGGTTAAAGCAAGGTGATCGGTCGGCTCAAGCAACTTCCTCTCGTCTCCGGGGCCTGATCGAAGCGCGACAAAGTCTGTTTTTATTTCTCCGAACTTCTAGCGCTACAAGTCGCCTTCGGAGCAGGAGGAAGACAATTGAAAGAGAGCAAAGACAGCTAGAACTTCTCGCCGAAATAGTTCGAAGCCAGCAACGCGGTATAAACTTAAGTATTGTTCCAATTGCTCTTTTTTGGCGAAAGGGCCCGCAACCTGCACGTCGCTTTGTGAATTTTCGCAACTCAACGGTAAATCGTCCATCTGACTTAGCAAAAATTTCAGCCTTTTTAATTGCGTACAGAGATATGACAATTAAGGTTGGAGACTCGATTGATCTCGAGAATTTTTGTTCAAATCAAGACACGGAAAAGCTATCGGAGTTAGTTAGGCGTTTACGTCGAAAAGTTATCCGTTTTCTAGCTACAGAAGAGAGGGTGGTAGAAGGGCCAAGACTCATTTCCAGAAAGAAAGTTCAACGTATAGTTCTAAACAATGAGGATGTTAAAGAAGAAATTTTAAAACTTGTCTCGAGAAATGGCGGGGACGAGCAACTTGTTCGTTCAAAAGCCGAGAAAATGTTCAGAGAAATTTCGAGCAACATCAACCCTACACTTCTTGCGATTGCCAATACAGCTGTAAGCTGGTTATTTCGTAAACTTTTCGTTGAGATCAATCCAATTGGAATTGATCGCGTAGCAAACTACGCGCGCGAGCAACCAATAGTGTTAGTCCCGAGTCATCGGTCCTATTTCGACTTTTTGATTCTGTCGTGGCTTTTCTACCGGAATAATCTCGTACCTCCTCATATCGCTGCTCGCGAAAACATGGGTTTTGGTCCATTCGGCTTTATTTTTCGTCGTCTTGGAGCGTTCTTTCTTAGGAGATCTTTCGATTCAGATCTTTACAAATCCATATTTCGTTCTTACTTGGGTTACCTCGTTAATGAAGGATTTACTCAAGAGTTTTTTATTGAGGGGGGTAGGTCTCGTACAGGCAAAAGTCTATCTCCGAAGCTAGGTGTCTTGTCTTGGATTTTAGAGGCCTTTGTAAAAAGTGGAAGAAGAGAACTTCTTTTTGTTCCAGTTGGAATTAGCTATGACAGAATCGTTGAAGAAAAATCTATGTTAGATGAACTCGAAGGTGGAAGTAAGTCACAAGAAAGTGTATTTGGCCTTTTACGTGCACGTAGCTTATTGAGATACCGGTTTGGAGATGTCCAGGTGCGTTTCGGCGAACCAATTTCAGCCGCAGATTTATCGAGAGAAAATTTCATTTTTGATGGATCTGATTTTCTGCGCGAACGCGAAAAAAGGACAGCAGTTGCCGCTTTTGCTAGTAGCCTTGTTGAGCGAATTAATTGGTCCATGGTTGCTAACGGTACATCTGTGATTTCGTCTGTTCTAATAGGAGGTAATGAAAGAGGACTATTTCGTGATGAACTCATCGAACGTGGCCGAAAGATTGTTAATTTGCTTAGGTTGCAAGATGTACCGATGACTAAAGAGCTTACTTTAAGTAGTCCAGAATTCTCGGATTCAATAGAATTTTTACATCGATCGAGCTTGATAGGTAAGTCTAGTGATTTACGAGGTGAGATTTTTTATTTTGAAGAGAGCAAACGCAAAGTCCTCGGCGTGTATAGGAACGTCCTTACCCATTTTATCGCCGCCTCCAGTTTTTCGGCGTGCAGTATTCTTGGTGGCACTACAATATCAAGCCTTCGCGAGAATTTGAGTTTATGGCTCGACGTCTTTTACTTGGAACTTTTTGTACCGAGCAGCACAGTATTAGCTCTTCATGTGGATGCTTTTTTGGATTACTTTGATCGAGTAGGGGCGATTGAGAAAGAAGACAGTCAACTTAATCCCAGTGGAACAGGTCTTGAATATCTGAGGTTTCTCGCCGCTCAGACTCGCCATTTATTTGAAGCGTACGGAGCGAGCTTTCGAGCTGTCTTGGAGATGCCAGAAGGAAGGATGTCGCGAGAGGAATTGGAAAAACGTGGTGAAGAGGGCTTCAAGCGATCAGGAATTTTAGGTGAAATAAGAAGTAAGGAGGCCTGGAGCTCTGTCACCTTTCAAAACTCGTTAGACTCTTTAGTACGGAGAGGAGTCCTGTTGGTTAGCAGCAAGAAAGATGGCAGAGATGTGTTCTACGAGCGGGGTGAACGGTATGTAGAATTGTTGAGTTTGGAAAAGCGGCTGGCGGCTGCACTAAGTGAAGGTTAGATTCGGTTGTTCATGAAATATGCAGCTTCTACAATCGATGACGTGCTTAACGGTTCAGTTTTGGACTTTGAGAAAAGAGGAGGTCTGATAACTGCGATCACTCAAGATGCAGATACCGGAGAGGTACTCATGGTTGCCTATATGAATAGAGATTCTCTGCGTAGGACTTTAGAGACCGGTGAGGCCGTCTATTGGAGCACTTCACGTAAGCGCTTATGGCATAAAGGTGAAGAAAGTGGAAATGTTCAGGTAGTGAGGGAGATTCGCGTGGATTGCGATGGTGATGCGATAATTTTAAGCGTCGATCAACATGGGGGTGCAGCATGCCATACGGGGAAACGGAGTTGCTTTTTTAATAGGTTGGATAAGGATGGCTTTTGCGATGATGGTGTAAATGTTTTTGATCCTAAAGAGGTATACAGTAAATGATTCCGCGGGATGTCGGTTATGAATAACAAACGCATCCGGTTGGGACTTCCGAAGGGAAGCCTCCAGGATACGACCGCAAGGCTTTTTCATCTGGCCGGCTATAACATCGAGTTTCCATCTCGTTCCTACTATCCCCTCATTGACGATGATGAGATCGAGTGTGTGTTGATCCGCGCACAAGAGATGGCGCGTTATGTTGCTCAAGGTGTGCTTGATTGTGGGATCACAGGGCTTGACTGGATTCGCGAAACAAATGCTGACGTACGAGAGCTTGCCGATTTAAAGGCTCCTTGGCCGAATTATCGTACGGTACGTTGGCTTTTGGCAGTAAAGGACAGTTCTCCCTTCAAAAAGGTCGGGGATCTGGAAGGCAAAAGGATTGCAACCGAAGCGGTTGGGCTAACCTGCGCATTTCTGAGGGAGAAGGGTGTGAGTGCCGAGGTGGAATTTTCCTATGGCGCGACGGAGGTCAAGCCACCGCTCTTGGCAGATGCGATTGTGGACGTTTCTGAAACGGGATCAAGTATTCGCGCGAATAATCTTAGGGTTCTAGAAACCGTAATTGAAAGTACGCCTCGATTTATTGCTCACGGACCATCGCTAGACAACACATGGAAGGAAGACAAAATTGAGAGGATGCTTCTGCTTTTGCGCGGAGCTATCGCGGCGTCTGGGCAAGTGGGTTTGATGATGAATGCGCCCAGGAAAAATCTTGAAGTTCTAATAGCTCTTCTGCCAGCATTAGGTACACCTACGATTTCGAACCTTACTAACCAGGACTGGATAGCTATTAATACCGTGATACCAGAATCGGCCGTTCGAGATCTGTTGCCAAAGTTAGTAGAAAACGGCGCGACTGGAATAGTTGAATACCCGCTAAGCAAGATTATCGCGTAGGCCGGTATGCATTCTCTCCTGATTCGAATTCTCAGGATATTCCCAGACTATTTTGAAACTGCTCGAGAGTGCTTGTCGACCGGATCGAGTCGGCGGTTAGAAGTCGTGCATGCAGTGATATTTAGAAAGGATAAGATTCTGTTTGCTCTTCGTGCGCATTTGAGAGGGTGGGAACTTCCCGGTGGAAGTCTTCTACCTGGCGAGTCCGAAGAAACTGCCCTGATTCGCGAGGTCAAGGAAGAGACGGGTCTGGAGGTCACGGTTGAAAGAAAAGTAGGGTCGTATCGCCGCACCGGTCTTGTACCTCACAAGGCCTCGGTATTTAGGTGTCGAGTAAATTCCGGTTTAATGACGCCAAGTGAAGAAACACCGCATTTGGCCTGGTTTAGGTTACAGGAACTTCCTTCCACACTGTTTCCATGGTTTAGAAGCGAGCTGCTCGATGCGCTAGCCAACTATGAAGAAGAAGTGAACCGTATTGAGTCTCAAGGTCTGAAGGTAGTAATGGCGGCAATTTGGATTGACTTGGCCATGAGGGTTTCAGGTGACAGAGCTGGTGGGGTGGCCCCCGTTGACGAGTCGATTCTGCACGAGCCCTAATTCATATAGTTCCCTCGCGGGTTAGGACGTGCTCGTTGTCTCAGTTTCCGATATTTCTAAGGCCACTTTGTTCAAGCTCTCTTCCAAGCTGGCGAACCTTCTCGCGAAAATCATCGAGCGGGTCATCAAAAGAGAGAATTATCTCTGTGGTACGAGGAATTTCGTCGCCGTTAAGTAAACCTCGATAACGATTGAGATTAGCGAGGATGGCTTCAGCTACTTTTAGCGCGCGTTTTTCAGTCTTTATGAGAGGCGACTGCAGAGTGTACACATTGTTTCTTCCCCAGAGGCTCTCGTCCCTAACGATTCCGATTTCGCGATATACACTGTTGATCGGATCGAAATTGTACTCGACACGAACTTCTTTAAAGATGTCAGAGTTTCCGGTGTAAAACCCTCTTTCTTTTTCGACTTTTCCGAGTTGACGACAGCGGGGACAGTAGAAGGTGTCCCCGTGATTAAGTAGGAAAACTCCCTTCCCGTAATCTTCACAGTCCGTGTTCTCGCAATAGCCCACACCACGTTTCATACTTGCCATTGTTTTCTAGTGCCTTTGAGGGTCAAGCAATCGGACCCAGTTTGGAGGAATGGTATCGCGGGAATATAGTCCCGCTGGGGATCTAGTTGGTTCTCCGTGCTCGAGTGGTAACAACTGGATAACCGGGGCTTCTTTAGTCCGAAACAGCCTGATTTGAGACGTTATGGATCTTAAGTCTTTGTATTTGTTGACGGAACATGTCACTTTGGGGCCTCCGGCTCGTGCACGATGGCCCTCCAAAGGGAGGGGGGGTTATTTAAACTAGCTCTACTTCGAGGTGTTGCTGCAATTTTATAGTCATGAAGGCTTCGGGTTGTCAACCGCGATCTCACTTTTGGTCTGGTTGACGCCGAGGCGGCGGGTCAAATCAGCAACCCTCTTGTTTAGTGACCAGGAATATAAGCTGAGTGAGCCCAAAACCAACACATATGTGGCAATTACGTAGATCACGATCGTTTTCTGGCCTCTAGCCGAGCGTGAGCGACTCTTAGCGAGACTCTCTTCGCCCAGAGGTAGAAAAAGACAGAAAAAGCTGTGGCTACCCCTAGAAGAAATGGGAGGGTCATTCCCGAGCCCAAGCTATCTCCTTTAAGGTTCTCTGGATGCATTGTTCGCCCCCCCGCGAGGTCTATCGCAAAGTAATTGATGGGAATCACGAACAATCCCGCTATTCCGTAAACCGCCGAAAAACGTGCGGCACGCTCGCTATCGCCCGTAAACTCTCGGAGAAGCAGGTAGGCCACGTAAATTAGGAAAAGCAGCAAGGTTAACGTGAGCCTCAGGTCCCAAGACCACCAATGTCCCCAGGTAGCCTTCGCCCATATTGGGCCGCTCACTATGACGAGTCCGCAAAACAAAACTCCCACTTCGGCTGCGGCAGCTGCCATGTGATCGTGGTGTCTTTTGTTCGTAGCTAGGTAAAAGGCTCCAAAGATCGCCGTCAAAAGAAAGCCCAGGTAGGCTGCGAATGCGCAGGGAACATGTACGTAAAGGATTTTTTGGGCAACTCCTTGTGTCGCATCTATCGGCGCTTGAGATACGGAGAAGAGGTAGACCGGGACGAGTAGTGCTGACAGCCAGCCAGTTGTACGAAACCACATCATGCCAGAAATTTACCTTTTCGTCGGTTGGTCGTCATATAAGGTTACTCTATTCCTCTAGGACAAACTCGAAGGTTAGAAAAGATAGGACGAGGTAGACAGCATCGCTAACGACTAGAAGTCGAAGAGACTTCTCGGAAGTTTCTTGTTCAATCAGGAGACTCGTCGTAGCACCCACCGCACCAAGCAGTACCGGAACAAGCAGAGGTAGTAGAAGGATAGGAAGTAAGATTTCTTGGTGGCTAGTTCGTACCGTCATTCCTGAAAATAGAGTTCCGAGAGTTGCAATTCCGATTGACGCAAGTGCACATGTTCCTAAATACGGCCAAATGATGTTGAGAAGAGAGAGCCCAAATCCCATCGAGAAGCATGCTGAGATCAGGACAGCATTCGAAAAGAGAAGAATC
>DKAI01000145.1 GCA_002450755.1 Deltaproteobacteria bacterium UBA6930 | reverse complement strand
ATCCGAAATGTCGTAGCAAACCTTACGGCGGCAATCCCGAAGGAAAGATGTTTGCAGATGTAGGCGCAGCCAAATACGGAACTCATGAAGGATATGAATTACCTGAGTTTGCATTCGTCCCTTCTGTTGGCATCATGGAGATCATTAAAATTCCCAAAGAAAGTTTTGTTTTTCCGAATTGGCGAGGCGATTTTTTAACTAGCACTAAATTCGGTATCTACCGCATACGGATACGAGACAATCGTGTTCTTTTTATTGAACCACTAAACTTATTACCTTCAGTAAGGAGTATCGCTGTCCATGATAGTGGCTTGTTTTTTACGGCAAGTCGCCCAGGGATACACTTGATTAGGCGAAAGATAGGCGCGAGAAACTAAACCACGAAAAGAGAGTTTTTTCTCGATTATTGCTACAACACAATTAGCGTTATATGGATTACTTCTTGCCAAGGGCAATTTTATCCTTAGCTTGCTGAGTTTTAAACGAAAGTGCTAAGCCAATGCTTAACTTCAAACTTATTTGGTTTTACATGGATGATTCCATTCCATGGTCCGAGATGTCGGTGGGGCTTGAAGAGCAAGGCCTTATATCGCTATCGTTGGATGAGTGCGGCATCCAGAGCGGAATTTAAAAAAAGCGCTAATGACCTCATAATCATCGCAACGATCGATACAATGAGGACTGTCACGAAAGGAGGGGCCTTTTTGTCAATGAGACCTTTTAAGACAAAAAGCTCTTTGGAGCTGACCTTTCGAATATTTGCACTGATAGCGTTCCTGGTCGCTCCGGCTGCTTCGTGGGCCCAAACTCTCAAACGCGGAGACCTTGCTCGGAATACCCCTCGTTCAACTGTGCAAGGGTTTTTAGAAGCGTCAAGAGCTGGCGATTTTCATTTAGCTTCTGAGTACCTCGACCTTTCGCAAGTCGAAAATGATCAAGGTCAAAACGGACCGCGTCTGGCCTACAAACTCAAAGTAGTCCTAGATCGCCAGCTCTGGATTGACCTCTCGACCTTGAGCGCGGAAAATGAGGGTGAGAGAAATGATGGGCTACCTGACAACCGTGAGAGCATTGGTTCTATAGAGCTTAATGGCACTGAGATGGAGGTTTTACTTTCTCGCCATAGTTTGGAGGGAAGTGAACCAATTTGGCAGTTTGCTGCTTCCAGCGTGTCCCTAACTCCTAAGTTATACGAAGAATATGGAGACGGCCCTATAGCAAGCCTTCTACCTCAGCCCCTAACTGCGCTGACCTTTTTAGAGATTAGGCTGTGGCAATGGTTGGGAGTAATTTTTTTCCTCGTTCTCTCTTTTGTAACGGGGTGGATTGCAGCTTTTGCTCTTGTTCAAGTTGTTCGGCCTGTAGTAAGGAAGTCTAAGAGCTCGCTGGATGATAAGTTACTATCGATTGTGACTCAGCCGATAAGGCTTCTAATCACAACGGGTATCTTCTCGCTATCTCTTGGGTGGCTCTACCTCTCGGTTCCTGCCGAAAAGGCGCTGAAAGGACTAGCCGGGGCCCTAGCCGTAGCCGGCTTCATCTGGTTGACCTTTAGGTTCGTAGACCTCCTAGCTGACGGTCTCAATAGACGTTTCAAAGAAAGCGGTCGAGCCGTTGCCGGGCATTTCCTGCCATTGTCTGCACGAATTCTTAAGGTGGTCTTAGGCGCTATTGCCATTTTGGCCTCACTGGAAAGCCTTGGTTTTGATGTCACGGCTTTAATTGCTGGTCTCGGAGTAGGGGGACTAGCGGTTGCACTCGCGGCACAAAAGACACTAGAAAATATATTTGGGGGAATGACGGTTCTACTGGACCAACCTGTAAAGCCTGGAGATTTCTGTAGGTTTGGAGATAACGTTGGAACAGTTGAAGAAATCGGCCTCCGCTCAACTCGAGTCCGAACACTCGAACGAACTATAATCTCGATACCGAATGCGGAATTCGCAAGTCTTCAACTCGAAAACTTTGCCGATCGAGACCGGATCCTGGTTCGTACTACACTTGGGCTTCGTTACGAAACTACAGCTGACCAACTCCGCTACGTCATGATCGAGCTACGAAAAATGCTCTACAGTCACCCTCGAATAGCTCCTGAACCAACAAGGGTTCGTTTAGTGGGTTTCGGTGGCTCATCGGTTGACCTCGAGCTGTACTGTTACGTTCAAACGAATAATTGGGAAGATTATCTCGCAGTTCGGGAAGACGTGTTCCTGCGAATCATGGGCATTGTCGATCAAAGTGGAACGGGTTTCGCCTTCCCATCTCAGACTACATACCTTAGTAAAGATAGCGGAAACGACCCTCAGAAAACCGAAGACGCCGAGGCCAGTATTGCGGCACTTCGCGCATCAGGACAAATGCCACTTCCCGAGTTTACAAAGCACGAAAGAAACGAGTTAAAAGGACAGCTCGATTATCCCTTGAAGGGTTCTTCTGAATAGATGCCTTTCAATTAATTCCTTGACTCGAAACTAACATGGCCGGATTAACACCCATATTTTTAAGAGTAACCTCCCAAATATCTTGATCGTGTGTTTCAAAAACTAGGTCTGCATTTACGGGTGCAACAAGCCATGACCCAGCAGAGATTTCTTGCTCTAATTGCCCAGGCCCCCATCCCGAAAAGCCGAGAAATACCCGAATTCTATCTGGTGGCTGGCTTGCCAAAACCTGAAGATCTGCAGGTGAACTAGTAAACAAAATACCTTCAGAAACATTTTGTAATGACATTACATCGGACTTCTCATCACCGACCAAAACCCAGCCATGTTCTGGAAATACTGGGCCACCCCATTTAACTCGCTCCTTTTGATCTCCTGTCCAAGACATTTTTAAATTTTCACACAAAACCCTGACAGGCAGGTCTGTGCCTCGATTTATTACTAAGCCAAAAGAACCAGTTGCATCGTGTTGAGTAACCAGCACTACACAGCCTCTAAAGTTTGGATCCATGAGATCGGGCATGGCTACGAGCAATGCTGGAGCAAGAGTTTTCATCACCTATATAGATTAGCAGCGAAGAAGAGCGCTATGGTGAGTCTTAGAAAGAATTAAATCTTAAGCAGGGAATCAGAAAAGACGGGGGACGATGACGGGTTCCACAAGAAATTTAGTGCTCCCTGCTGTAGCCTATCGTGACTCTAATACGGCCGGAACCTCATCAAGAAATTACTCTTGCGTTTTGTTCAATTAAGATGACCTTTGAAATTTTTTTCAGTAGCACGATTTGGATATTTCTGGCTATTGGTGCGGCGAGTTTAGGCAGGGGGAAACTAAGAGAAAATATCCGAATTTCACGGACCAACCTGTCATTTTCGATCGTCTTGATCTCGGTTATTTGTTTTTGTGCGACATCAATAATACTCAATATTGGAATTTCTGAGACCTTCTCTAATTCAATCGAAGGGGAAGTATTTAAGGAATTATCGCTCTCTTCTTTGACGGTAACTCAAAAGGTAAAGATCTTTGTGCTCATCGGAATTGTATCTGCTCTAGGAGAAGAATTATTTTTCCGAGGACTGATGTTGAAATTATTATCGCAATGGTCTTCCATTCCAATTGCGATTCTCGTTTCTTCCCTAGCCTTCGGAATAAGCCATGGGAACCCAGGGCAAGCAGTTGCAGCTGCGATACTAGGTGTCTATTTAGGAGTTCTAACTATTCAATCAAAAAGTGTACGACCGGCTGTCACTGCTCATATCGCAAATAATACTCTTTTTCTATTTTGGGGTACTTCCATAAACGAGAGTAAGGTTATTTGGGTAACGCTATGGCTGGCACTGGTCGTACTTCTGATCAAGTGGAGTTGCTCGAATTCTCGCCAATGCAAATAGACTCCTCCCACCATTAAAGTCGATCTTAAGAAATAGACTATCTGTCTTTTACAGAATCTGTAGAAAATCTCTTAATACCTTGCGCGCTACAAACTCCTTTAGGACAAAACAAAATCTTCAGCACTTCAGCTGCCAACTGAGATGCGGAAGCCCAATACAAATCGCCCTGAACAACCAGGACCGCAAGAGCCACCCGGGGCCGATCAACTGGGGCGACTCCCACAAACCACTCGTAGCGTCCCGGAGGAGTCGATCCCGAGAGACTTCCTGTCTTGGCGGCAACGCTTAACCCTTGAAGTAGTGGCTTGCCACGTCGTGTGCGGAATGCTCTCCTCGCGGTTCCTTTTTTCGTAGTATCTGTCAGCATCTCTCGTAACTTCCGAGCTCTACTTTCTGACAGAACTGATCGGGCAACCGGTCGAGAGATCTTGAGTGACTGACCAAAACCGTCCTCCACTCGAGCTACCCACCACGGAGTCACTAGGCGACCCTGTGCGAGCGTCGCTGCCAGGCGCACGCCGTGCAAGGGGGTTATACGCAGCCCATCGAGCCCGGACCCCAACTTTCCCAGAGCCAATTTATCTACACCTGGATCCAAGACCAACCCAGCTTCATGAGCGAGGGCCGGCGATTCGAGTAGACCAAAACGATCGAGGTAAGTCAGAAGTTGTGTACTACCCAGATGATGAACTGCAAGCCGTGCAAAGCATTGATTATATGAAAGCGCTAGGGCCTTCCTAAGGCTTACTTTTCGACCCGTGTTCGTTTCAATATGACGACGTCTCAAGCGATACGGATCACCATTGTAGATACACGACTGGCCTAATACTTCAGGCGATTCTTCGAGAGCAGCGGCAGTTGTAACGACTTTAACGAGGGAAGCCGCAGGGTACGTTCTTTGCGGGGGGAATTTTGCAGTATTAGTTGAAGCGTAGGCTAATAACTTTCCAGATTCTGGCTCCATCACAATAACGTGACCCAGTGCAACCCTATTTTTTGACAAAAGGCCGAAAACTTTCTGCATCAATTCTCGGGAAAACGTGTACTCCACAAATAATGGACCCGGCACCGACAAAGGTCCAGGAGGGCTTGGAAAGACTCGGAGTCCACTCTCAGGCTCCGTCCAGTTGGACTCCGCCACAGGAGGGCTTAGTAAAACCTCCGGCGGTGCGTAGATATTTTCGATATTCGGGATCAAACTCTCCCGTTTAGGGCCTAAAAAAAGAAGCGCCCAGACGAGAGGGACCGCTAAAGCCACCAATATCGTCAATTTTCCTCTAAAGGTCAGACGATGAGGTCTTCCCCTCAAACCTTCTCCTTCAACTAAAGATGATCCTTGTCGCAATCACCATACTGCTGAGCATTCCCGGAAGGAACTTTAGGTAAGCAGAAAAACCTCTCAAGCGATTTTAAATATGAAAACTGATTTTAAATCGCAATCACTTCACGCACTTGTGGCACAACTTCTTTAAGACGACCCTCAATTCCGAATCTCAATGTATCTGTGGAACTCGGACAACCCACACAGGCCCCCTGCAAATGCACATGAACAACACCATTATCGAAGCCAGCAAAGAGAACATCTCCACCATCCCCAGCAACTGCTGGCCTGATCTCAGTCTCTATGACTTCAATGATTCGGGCAGTCACGGAATCTTCGGCAGCTTCTTGCTCAGGTGGCTTAAACTCTGGGCCAAAAACATTGCGTTCCGCGATTGCGAAATCCCGAAGCACTTCAACAATCGCTTCTGCAAGATCAGCCCACTCGAAGTTCTCGGTCTTGGTCATTGTTACCGTGTTCGATACAAGAGATACTCCCGTCACTCCCTGTATTTGAAAAAGACTCGAAGCAAGAGGGCTAACCGAAGAATCGACTACCTCTTCGAAGTGGGCGACGATTCCCGCACTAACCAACTCCTTACCAAGAACCCACTTGATGCTGTTTGGGTTCGGAGTCCGTTCGGCGTGTATTCTAAATTCTAAATTTTGGTCATTTTGCATACATCTAACAAGTTAAAGTGCTGAGGTGGGAGGAGTCAAGCTACCCTTTGCTCAATTTGGGACACTCAGGAGCTTGGCAACAGAATGCCTTCTATGGTGTCCAAAGACGCTACCTTGAACCCTTGCCGCAAGGCACCCTGCTGCTCCCTGTCTCCGTTATACCCCCACGCGGCTAACACACACTGAGCACCAATTAGCGCGGCAGTTTCCAGATGGTTCAGTTTGTCGTCTACAAACGTAATTTCCTGATGGGGTACAGACACTACACCTTTCAACTCTTGTAGGTGAGCTCTCTTATCCCGTCCTAAGCTTTTGTCGAAAATCAGAGAATCCTTGAAGATTTCTTCGAGTCCGTACGAAGCGAGAAGAAGTTTGACGGAAGATCTATCCTTCGCGGTCACGATTGACCAACATGCATCTTCACAACGTCTTTTCAGAATCTCTGTAAAGACCACAAAAGGGGTAACTGCCTCGCACCACTTTTCAGGGTTTGCATTTCGAGATCGGTCCCTATTCTCGTACAATCTGTGGTGGAAGTCCCCAAGGAACCTGGGATCCTGCTCTAAAAATATCGCGTCATAAGACTCCTGATCCTCTACGGACCTTCCTTGCTCGATCAGTTTCAAAGCCAGCGCGTAGTCTTCGGCACGATTACCAAGGGCCATCATCTCGAGAAAGCTTTCAAAAAGAATTCTACGCCCCGGATGAGAAGGATCTTTAAACGCAGCAAGGTCTGAATCGGGATAAAATTGCGAATAAGTCACTAGCGCTACATCAAACGATTCGCGAGCACTGTCGGCGATTACGCCATCAAAGTCTAGAGCTATAACTGGAAGCGGCACAAGGAACTCGTAACATAAGAAACCAAATCAACAAAGTCTTTAAAAACGATGTCTCACTATTTTTTTACTAATGCGCAGCCTTAATTGAGTCGACTGCTACAAATTCACTGCTATGTTCGCCTCGTGAAGAGCCTGGGTGTCGGGCAACGTCCCTTACAACTAATCATTCCTTGGGTAATATCTGCCCTTGCTATCCTCTATGTCCTGAACACTACTGACTGGAAGCAAGTTATGGCCGCTAGTGACGATGCCGATTTGCCTCTGTTCGTACTTTTTGCAGCTCTCGACAAGATAGTCTTCTTTGCAGTTTGGACTTGGGTCCAAATAGAGATAATACGTGGGTTTGTCGGGAAAATTTCTAGGACCAGCTTAATTTCAGTACGAGGAGCCTCCGAAGGATTTAGAGCTGTAAACAATCCTTTAGCGGACGCAATCTTTCTTGCTGGCACGCGCAGGATAACAAGAGCATCTTTTCTGGTCCTATTTGCGGCAGTCCTCATTCCTTTTGCCATTCATTTTATGGTCCTCCTACTTCAAACAACCATTTTACTCCCGATGGCTCCTGCGGAAACTCACCCTGACGGTATTAAGCTTCTAATCTTTTTAGGGTGGTCTTTGGTCGTTCTTTTCGGCACGCTTTGGCGAATAAGCCAACGGTCAAAAAACAGGTTTTTGGCCAAAATTCGCCTGTGGCTTACGGCTGTTTCACGTCGGCAACTCGTCTCCTACCTGTTCTGGTTCATCGGATTAGCTCTCTTTGACGTTATAGTGCAAGGGTTCGCCTCCCGTTCGTTCGGAATAAACATCGATTGGTGGTGCCTCGCGGCACGTCTACCATTCTTGTATCTAGGCCTCACTGCTCCTTCAATTGGAAATTTTGGTGTCAGAGAGTTCGTATGGTCAACTCTCTTTCAGGATCAAGCAAGCAGCGACGCACTTGTGGCATATGCGTTCTCAATGAACGCACTATTCGTCCTCTTTCATGTAGTAATCGGAGGTTTATTTTTTCAACGCGCATGGATCTTATTAGTGGAGATCCGATCAAACCGGCGGGAAGGAAAATCTGTCCCTACTCTCAGGGAAATGTTCTGGGCTAAAACAACCAAAGATGACGGAGAAAATTAGTTTTTCAAAAACTCTCCCCGATGAATCACATCCACCTTGGAAATATTTAATCCAAGTCGGATTTTCTCAAGTACCCCAACCACATC
>DKAI01000192.1 GCA_002450755.1 Deltaproteobacteria bacterium UBA6930 | reverse complement strand
TGCAATATGTGTGTGCTACCAACCTTTCAGTATCATTTTTGTTTCGGAGATAGTCTTTTGACGGAATATAAGCCGGAACCACGAATTGATCCATGGAACAGAGAGTTTTGGGAAGCATGCCAAGAGCACAAGCTGACCGCTCAGCGTTGTAACCAAACGGGCCGTGTTTGGTTGCCTCCGTCGCCCGTGTCGCCAGAGACTCACGACAATTCCTGGCATTGGATAGAACTCTCGGGGCGGGGAGTCGTATGGTCATTTGTAATAATGCACCAGAAGTATTTTGAAAGTTTCTCGGAAGATATTCCCTACAACGTCGCCCAGATTAAGTTGGAAGAGGGAGCGATGATAATTTCAAATATAGTTGGAGTAGGGAATGAAGATATAGAGATAGGCATGCCTGTTCACGTTTCTTGGGAGACTCGAGAAAATTTAACGATACCAATGTTTTCCCCAGATACTTCCTCTAGAGAATCGCTCTGACTGTTCCGGAGTATAAAGGCCCGCTTGTTGTTAGCAGAAGAGATCGCAAAGCGACCCAGCGTAGCGCTCGATCTGCAATGGATGAAATTTTTGATGGTTCCCGAATTCATGTGGCGACTGGTTCCGCACCACCGACGCACCTTCTGGAAGCATTATTTGATGTTCGTGATCGATTTACGCGAATTGACATTGTACTTCCCTATACGCTTGAGCATTTACCTGTTTTCAAAGCACTCGGCGAACCGTTTTTCCTTTCAGCACTGCATCCCGCAGGGGCCGTTCGTTCTCTTGTGGAACACGAGGATGTTGAGGTTTTACAATGCTCTGTGACGCAATGGGATCAGGTTATTTCAGAAGATGGTCCTCGGCCTATTGATTTTTCTTTTGTTCAAGTTTCTCCGCCAGGCCCTGAAGGTAAGGTTAGTCTTGGTGTAAATGGAGGCGAGACGGCTCAGGCTGTCAGAAGGGCACCTTTTCTAATAGCCCAGGTTAACCCCCAGATGCCTTACACATTTGGAGCTACAGAACTTAATTTGGATGAAATTGATATCTTGGTTGACGGCGAAGAAAAACTTATCGCTCAACCAGACATAATACCGGATGAAATAGATTTGCGAATTGCTGATCACGCTGCAGGAGAGATTGAAAACGGTGCAATTATTCAATTTGGCATAGGAACACTCCCGAAAGCGATTCTTGACCGTCTGCATGATCACAAGGATCTTGGTGTGCACGGCGGTATGGTTAGCGATCCAGTAATTGACTTGATGGAGTCAGGAACAGTTAACGGTAGTACTAATCGCTTGGATCCAGGTCTGGTCGTTGCAGCAGGAGGATTGGGCAGTCTCGAACTGTTTGAGTGGATGCATCGGAATGAAAAACTGCTAATGGCGCCCGCTTCTTATTCTCATCATCCTTCTGTTCTAGGCTCCCATGAGAAATTTACTGCAATCAACTCCGCAATAGAGGTTGGGCTAGATGGTTCTACAAATTCCGAATGGGTTGCAGGGAAAATAGTTTCGGGCCCTGGAGGACAGCCAGATTTCGCGATGGGAGCAAACTATTCCAAAGGTGGAAGAAGTATTATCGCAATTCCTTCTACGACAAAGGGTGGAAAAATTTCTCGGATTGTTCGAGAGTTGCAGGCAGGAATGCCATCGACGTTACCACGTTATTTGGCAGATGTAGTCGTGACAGAGAACGGCGTTGCGCATCTTAAAAACCGGCCTTTACCAGAGCGGGCTAAATCCTTAAGGAATATAGCCGACCCAACATTTCAAAAATTGCTTAGATAGGAGGAGGAGTGAGCTTCACTACACGTCCCACTTTACGAGGTTCAGGAGGCGCAGTCAGCGCGGGGCATTACCTCGCATCCACGATCGGAGCAGAGATCTTATGGGAAGGGGGAAATGCAGCCGATTCTGCATGTGCGATGGGTTTGGCGCTTCAGGTGTTAGAACCACATATGAATGGGCCTGCGGGTGAAGTGCCGATAATTTTCTTTGATGCCAAGACCTCGAAATATCACGTAATTTGCGGACAAGGTGTATCACCTGCATCTGCTTCGGTTGATAAATTTGTTTCCTTAGGCCTTGATCGAATTCCAGGTAGTGGCCTGCTGGGTGCAACTGTACCGGGTGCTTTTGGCGCTTGGTGTGAACTTCTTGAGAGGTTCGGTACAACGACTTTTGAAAGAATTGCTACACCAGCTCTTCGTTTAGCACGAGAAGGGTTCCCTAATTATGGATTCCTACGAGATACCTTGCATCTCTTGTCGAACAAGTTTAAAAAATTCTGGCCTAGTAGTGCCGAAGTGTACTTACCGGTTTCCGATATTGGAGACAAAGTGCAGAACCTCAAATGGGCGGACACACTTGAATCATTAATTCTTATTTCTAAGAGCCCTGGTAAAAGTCGTGATCAAGGAATCCGAAAAGTGAGGGATTCATTTTATTGTGGGAAAATTGCTGAAGAAATAGAGAGCTTTATGAAAATTCCCGCATGTGACGATTTTGGGAATTTAAGCCGTGGTCTCCTTTCCGCTTCTGATATGTCCCGACATAAGACACCGGTTGAACCGTCAGTTAGTTTGGTTTATAGAAACTCTACAGTTCACAAATGTTCATTTTGGAGCCAAGGCCCGGTCTTTCTTCAACAGTTGCAGCTTCTAGCAGGCTTCGATTTGAGTTCTATGGGTTCAGGCACTCCAGACACTCTGCATACAATAGTCGAGGCAGCAAAATTGGCGTTTGCTGATAGAGAAGCTTGTTACGGCGACCCTCAATTCTCACAAATTCCTGAGAAGCTACTGCTTTCAGAGGAATATGCGGAAAAAAGACGAATCCTTCTGAATAATGACGAAGTTTCTTTCGGACAACGGCCAGGTGTAGGTCGGTTGCCTGCCGGGTGGCCCTGGATCGAGGAAGGAGAGACTGTACCGGCCGAGCCACAGGCCTTTGCTGCTTCAAAGGGGCGGGGTGACACGACTCATTTAGACGCGGTTGATACGCAAGGCAACATGGTTTCAGCGACGCCCAGCGGTGCATGGATAATGAGTTCGCCTGTAATTCCAAGTCTAGGATTTCCACTGGGAACAAGAGCTCAAATGTTTAGTCTTGACCCTGATCACCCGAATTGTGTTGAGCCGAATAAACGTCCTCGAACGACTCTTACTCCGAGTATGGCCGAATTGCAGGATGGTCGACGGATAGCTTTTGGGACTCCGGGTGGTGATCAACAAGACCAATGGACACTGCAGTTTTTTCTAGAAATAGTTGACTTTGATCCGAGTCAAGAATTGCAGGCAGCGATTGATGCACCAACAGTACATAGCTTGCACATGCCAAGCTCTTTTTATCCGCGAACTGCCAAGCCGGGCTGGATGGCAGCTGAATCTCGTATTGATGCAGAGTGCATTGCAGATTTGTCGAAACGGGGGCATCGGATTGTTCAAAGTGGGCCATGGGAGCACGGAAGAGTCATGGCCGTGACTCGCAATCCTGATTCGGGGCTTTGTGAAGCGGCTAGCTCGCCCCGTAGCGGTATCGCCTATTCGATAGTGCTCCCTTGAAGGAGCCTAAACGCCATTGACAACGATGAACTGAGCTTCCGCTGCACCTTTACGTTCTTTTTTCGCATTTTTGTATTCTTCGGAATCATAAAATGCCTGGGCTTGCGCAGTAGTATCGAACTCCAAAACTACGATTCTGCGATTCTCTTCTTCTCCCTCTAGTGTGAAGGTTTCCCCCCCTCTGACTAAAAAGCGCCCACCAGCTTTTTCAATGGCACCAGGACTTAGTGCTTGATAATTTTTATATTTTTCGGGATTTGTAACGTCTACTCTGGCAATGATATAGGCTGGCATTTAAGACTCCAGTTTCCCGATTGGTGTCCCGTCGAGGGTGTCCCAAGTTGCAAACTCTGCAACGGGTTTTCTCTTAAGCTTTGTGAGTTGCTTCTTGGGTCGTCCTAGTGGAACCATGGCAGCTATAGAAAAATGAGAAGGTAAATTTAGAGCTTCTTGCACTTCGCTTTCCCCCGCTACGAGAAAGGTAGTTAGCGCCCCACCATAGCCCGAATTTCGAGCAGCAAGAAGGAGATTCCAGACGAAAGGGTAAATAGATGCTCCGCTTATCACACCGACTCTCTCATGGTCCTTGTCGAATGAAGCGACCAACGACAGGTCTAGCGCTACCACAAGGATTACGGGCACAGTCTCAATGCTGTCTAAAAGGGGAAACGAAAAATCGATCTTCTTTGCCTCTTCAGCAGTTACACGGGTTGGGATAATGGAATTCCAAGGGCTTTCGCCTGCTTGTTGTTGCGCAAGGTACAACTGAAATGTCGGGCGGATCCATTTTGAAAATTGCTGACGTAACTTGGGATCGCGCACTGCAATGACATGCCATCCTTGTCGATTTCCGCCACTAGGTGCAAATCGGGCTTGTTCTAGGAGCTTTTCAAGATCCTTCTCAGGAATAGACTCTCCAGTAAATTCCCGACATGTAAAGGTGGTCCGAACGACTTCATCAAAATCCATATTTCCTCTCCTACTCGTCCCACGTTCCGCGAACGGTAACGTCGGAAGCTTCTTCAAGGGCTTTAACCGTGCCAAGGATATCTTCCTGGGCGAATCCATTGGCCTGATAATGATTCAGCAAGGTTTGAGCATTAGATACCATGGGAAGGTCAATATCTAGTTCCTCCGCGAGGTCCATCGCTAGGCCTATATCTTTGCATGCCAAGTCAACGGTGAAGTTCGGCTTCAGGCGATCTCTTAGTATGGCCCTTGCACCGCCTTCCCAGACCATGCTGTTTCCACTACTCGTTCGGATCACGTTAAATAACACGTTTGGATCGACGCCAGCCTTTGCTCCAAGTATTAAAGCTTCGTTATTCGACATCATAATCGCGAAGGCAAGCATGTTGTTTACGAGTTTTGCGACACTCCCAGCCCCAACATCTCCAACGTGAAACACGTTGTTACCAATTTTATCGAAAAGCGGTTCGATTTTTTTAAACAGTTCGTCTTTCCCTCCGACCATGATAGCGAGCGCACCTTCACGAGCGCGCCGTACTCCTCCACTCACAGGCGCATCGAGAAATCCTATACCTTTGTCTTCAGCATCCTTGGCAATTCGCTTAACCAATGTTGGAGAGTTTGTGCTCATATCGACGAGTGTTTGCCCGGAAGACATTGAATTAATAAGCTCGTATCCGACCGCTTCCACCTCACGAGGGCCCGGGAGCGATAGAAGGATGACTTCAGATGAGCTTGCAACTTCAGCGAGACTCTCGCACCAGTCTGCACCCGATGCTTCAAGATTGCTTGTAGCTTTCCTATTCGAGTCATGGACAAAAAGGCTCTTTTCGGCTGCTAAAACATTTGCGGCCATTGGTTCTCCCATGTGACCGGTTCCGATAAATCCTACTTTCATGATTCCTCCATATTTATTCAGGTTGGTAATTAAGCAATTCCGATGAATTTGTCTTGGCTAAGAGCGGTACGAATTGAACGGGAGAGCGGAATTGACTTTCCCTCGTCATTGATCGCGACGGCAACGATCTTCCCTTTCACAGCCAAGGCCTGATCTTCTACCCTGGTAATCTCATAATAATAGGTGATTGAAGTTCGGCCCACAGAAGCCACTCGAACTGTACAGTCGATTTCGTCTTCCCACGAAAGCACAGCCTCGTAATCTGCTTCGACATGTACTCTGGGAAGTAGAGGTCGCGCTTCATCCACAGAGTCCATGACTCCCCTCATGAGAGCATGTTCGGCCGCTTCAAAGAAGCGCATTGCAGCCGTGTAATGGATGCGTCCGCTCAGGTCGGTATCCATGAAGCCGATCCTCATCCGTTGGGAGTAGTGGCTCAAGAGGAGTCCTTTCTATTCTATCCTACCATCTGGTGTTAATCAGTAATTCCCACGATACCTCGATCATGCCGAACTGGGATACCCTAGGGTCAAGACGAGGGAAATATATGAGCTGGAAAGAAGAAATTGGAGAACTGGAAAAGCGTCGAGCCTTTGCTCGTGAGCTGGGTGGGGCGGAGAGGGTAGAACGCCAAAAAAGTGCGGGAAAACTCACTATTCGCCAAAGGATTGATCGAATAGCGGATCCTGGAACCTTTCGGGAATCCGGTGCCACGGCAGGAGTTGGGGAGTACGATGAATCCGGAGTACTGCAGGGCCTGCTTCCAGCAAATTTCGTGTGCGGCGTCGCGTCGATCGACGATCGTCCTGTAATGGTTTCCGGCGATGATTTTACGGTTCGCGGAGGTTCCAATGAAGCTCAGATTCCGGC
Source organism: Deltaproteobacteria bacterium UBA6930 (assembly GCA_002450755.1). Lineage (GTDB taxonomy): Bacteria > Myxococcota_A > UBA9160 > UBA9160 > UBA6930 > UBA6930. Next base: position 31,622 of record DKAI01000192.1, on the reverse strand, counting down.
AAAACGGCAATTCTCGGAACGTCTAGCGGTAGAACTTGCGCTTCCTCACATCCGATTAGTAGATGGTATGGGTGGTGGAGGCTCGGTCAAAATGATTGAAAAGTACGGCCGGACGATGATTCCTCAAATGGCTGGCTGGGAGACTGTGGTGGAGCATCTGTCGATTGCTCCTTCCGTAGCTTTGGCCCTAGGTTCGGTCGCGGGACTCGGCGCCGCTAGGGTCGTTACTAGCCATTACTCATTAATTGTAGAAGACACGGCGCAAATGATGATCGCAGGACCAGCTCTTGTTGAAAAGGCCGGACAACGGGAAGTTTCAAAAGAGGAACTCGGGCATGCGAAGGTTCATACACGTAATGGCGCAATTGATGATGTGGTTGAAAGCGAAGAGGAAGCTTTCCGTAGAGCTCGAAAGTTTCTCTCTTATTTGCCTAGGAATGTTCATGAGATTCCTCCACGGGTAGAAACGTCGGACGATCCGAGCCGCAAGGAAGAAAAGCTTCTGGAAATAATTCCGCGTAACCCAAGGCAAGTTTATAAAATGCGAACAATTGTTCATTCCATTTTTGATCTGGACTCCTTCTTCGAGATCGGTTCTACTTGGGGGCGCTCGGTTGTTACAGGACTTGCTCGGTTAGATGGTTTTCCGATTGCCCTTTTTGCAGAAGATCCCTACGTGTATGGAGGTGCATGGACTGCCGATGCTAGTCAAAAAATTGTTCGTCTCCTCGATCTAGCATCAACTTTTCATCTTCCTGTAGTGCATCTCGAGGATTGCCCAGGTTTTCTTATAGGTAAAAAGTCGGAGGATGAGGCAACAATACGTCACGGCTCCAGAGCTCTGGCTGCCCTCGGTCAACTGACGAGTCCTTTTTCTTGCGTCGTTATTCGTAAAGCCTTTGGCGTCGCTGGTGCATCAAATTCAAAGCCAGGTTCTACCCACCCTCGATGGTCTTGGCCTTCTGGGGATTGGCACAGTCTTCCAGTCGAGGGAGGTATTGAGGTGGCCTACCGTAGAGAGCTGGAAGGTTTGAATGAGGATCAATACCAGAGCGAACTAGAACTCATCCGCAAGAGACTGGACCGTTATCGGTCGCCGTTTAGAGCAGCAGAATATTTTGAGATTGATGACGTGATCGATCCTCGCGAGACCCGAAGGGTCTTATGTGATTGGGTTAATTTAGTTTTTGGTTCCTTAAGGACTGGAAGTCCCAAGTTTGGCTATCGACCTTAGGGAAGAGGGTCACATAAAAGAGAAATTGCAGTAAAATTTATCTAATGGAGGACATCATGGTCATACGAGGTCATCATTTCTCATTCACCGTGCGAGATCTTGAGAAATCACGACATTTTTACGGTGATATACTCGGTCTCAAGGAAATAGAACGGCCCGACTTTCCATTTCCCGGCGCTTGGTACGCTTCTGGCGAGACGCAGGTTCATCTTATTGAGTTGTCCGATCCGAAGGATTCATCTTCAAATAAGGTAACGGCTCTTGCTAATCACTCAGCTTTTCAGATTGGCGATTATGACGGCGCGGTCGAAACTCTCCGTAGTCATGGTTTGAAGGTCAAAGCGTTTGGGAAAGAGGTGGGTCAGTTATTTACCAAAGATCCTGATGGTAATGTGATAGAACTAATCGTCCCGGGAGGACGATTGGGCTCGAATTAAAGAGATCGAAGAGGGTTGGCCTAGGAGGACAGCAAATGATCAAGAAAGCTTACGCGGATACACCGAGTGGCCAGATGCACTACTACTACGGAGGCCCCCAGGAGAAGCCACCGATCCTTTTTTTGCATCAGAACGTGAGCAGCGCGAAGGCCTTCGAACCTACTCTTCAGATGCTCGTTGATCAGTATCACTGCATTGCCTTGGATCTGCCCGGTTTTGGAGGCTCGTTCGATCCACCCTCTTTCGATTCGATCAGTGCACTTACCGGCTACACCATGGATTTCATAGACGCGCTTGGCTTCGAGAAATTCCATCTCTGTGGCAGCCACACCGGAGCCGGGATGTCAGCGGAAATTTCCTCTCTCCATCCCGACCGCGTTTTGTCCTGTATCATGATCGGCGCTTTGCTTTTCTCTGAGGAACAGACCACGCAATTCAAGGCCGAGTTTGGCGGATCCGCCGCCCCCAGTTTCGACACTAACTACGTTAAAGAAACCTGGGACTACGTTTACGACATCGGCGGCAAGCTCGACCTGGGAAACATGCATGAGGAGTTCACGGGAGCATTGCGCAACTGGAGGGTTCGGGACATGATCTTTCGCTGTGTTTGGGACTACCCGGTTCGTAACTTCCTTCCGAAGATCGAATGCCCGACGCTTCTTATGTGCGCACCCGATGACGTTCTGTACCCAGGACATCAGAACACTGCAGCAACGATGCCTCAGGCGAAAGCGATCGAAGTAAAGGGGATGGACATGGAGCCTAACCTCGACCCCAAAGGGGTTAGCCAGGGTATTAAAGATTTTCTTTTTGAAAATAATCTGGAGTGAAGGCCCGCATAACGCCGGAACATCGGGGACATAAAAGGAGAAGTTTTTTTCACGATTCCTAACTGGCTATTACCTGTTTAGATTCTGTAGTAGCACCCTAAGTCAAAAGCGGAGGAGTTAAAGTTGCTTGATCAAAAACGCATCGATAGCTGGATTCAGGAAACAGAATTTGAAGGCTCCCGTAGTAACTATCCGAAAAATTTTCCGGATCTTCCTGATTTGCCCAGTAAGAGATATTCAGATCCATTGTTTTTTGATGCAGAAGTAGAAGGTCTTTGGAAAAAGAATTGGCTTTACGCCGGACATCTTGACCAACTCCCTGAACAGGGAAGTTTTTTTATTTGGGATAAGACAGGTTCAGAAATTATTATTCTTCGCAACGATTCTGGGAACATCGTAGCTTTCTACAACACTTGTCGACATCGAGGTTCTGCGATCGTCAGAAAAAAATCCGGAACCTTAGGTAAAACTTTTGCATGTGGATACCATGGTTGGACGTACGATCGTGATGGAAAATTGAAAGCGTTTCCTGATGTTAGAGATTTTTCTAATTTTGATCGATCGTGTAGAAACCTGGTTCAGGTTCGGTGTGAAATTTACGGGAATTGGATTTTCGTTAATGAAAATAACAATGCCGAACCACTAGCTGATTTTTTAAACCCAATTTCACGCTTCTTTGATCATCTCCCTCTTAAAAGCCTCCGCTTGATTCATCAGCATACGCAATCGGTTCCATGTAACTATAAAGTTTTGATAGAGAATTTCTTGGAGGTTTACCACTTTAGGCTTCTCCATCCAAGCACCACAGATCGAATTTTTAGCCAAAAGAAAACTGCGGTCCATCTGTGGGAAAGGGGGCATTCAATGATGCTTAGTCCTCATCGTCGGAAAGGGTGGGTTGATCCGGGAACTATCGGTTTACCAGAAATGTCGACTACTACACGAATCGAGCGTGAATTTCTGCCTAGCTATACGGTATTTCCGAATTTTGTTCTTCCGATTCAGGCGACAGGAGTGGGAGCGGTTCTCGTTTGGCCGGTAGATATCGCAAATTCTCTTATGGACGTAGTCTGGTTCGCTCCTTCTTGGGGTGACGGACCTCGTCCGAAAATCTGGTCCGAACGAATTAATAACTTTGATAAAATTTTAGAAGAAGATACTTCGTTCGCGATGCCCATGCAGAAGTCGATTAGTACGCCCGGTTTTAAAGGAGTAGCTTTGAATTATCAAGAACGGCGCATTTATCATTGGCATGAAGAGCTCGATCGAAGTATCGGAAAATCTAATGTTCCGGAAGGTATGAGCGTTGAACCACTTATGTCACAATTCATAGAGAGGTAAAGAGATAATGGAATTCTTCGAAGTTATTAAGAATATGAGATCTATGCGAAGGTTAAAAAAGGATCCAGTCCCTCTCGAATTATTAAGAAAAGTTCTCGACGCAGCGGTGCACGCGCCTAGTGGACAAAATACGCAAGCCTGGCGTTTCTTGGCAGTGCAAGATAAGTCAGCGAAAGAGTGGTTAGCAGTACATTATGAGGAGGCGATGAAAGATCGATTCGGAAGGCTTAAAGCATCGGATGATTCGTCATATGGGCGCCTAATAAAATCAGTTCAGTATCAGATAGATCACTTTGCCGACACTCCCGTTGTAGTTCTTGCCTGTGCGAAGCGCGATTGGCCTTTTGCCGTTGCGGAAAAAGACAGAGTAGGCTTAGCGCCACCATCGTACGGATCGATATATCCGGCTATTCAAAATATCTTGTTGGCTTGTAGGGCCCTCGGATTGGGTGCGACACTTACGACGATGCACCAAATGTTTGAGGAGAAAATGCATGCCCGTTTTAATATTCCCGAAGAATTTGGGGTGGTAGCGATGATTCCTATAGGGTTTCCACAGGGGCGTTTTGGTCCGGTCCGTAGGGTACCTGCCGAGGAAGTAACATATTTTGATATGTGGGGCGAGAAGGAAGACTGTGAGAGGTAAGCCTAACTTGTGAGGCCCTGGTCCCCGTAGCTACTCGCGGGACCCTTCCCTTCGGGGCCGAGGCGGCCTCCTTCGCCCAAGTGGCCACGTCCAGGGACATGATTTACTTCTACGCGAATTCCATCTGGATCTTCGAATAAAATCGAGTAGTACCCTGGCGCAAAACGTGACCCCTCTTCCGGGCCGTGAATGAAAACGGGATTAAGTTCTTCTTTGACAAATCGATAAATGGAATCCACATCTTTATTGCTTCTGGCCCGAAAGCAAAAATGGTGCAGGCCTGGGCGCTCCTGGTCAAAAGGTCGGTCTCTTTTGTCTTCGGGAGCAGCACTTACAAGAACTCCTGTTCTACTGCCAATGCAGTAAATCGCGTCGCTGGATTCTAGGAGGGTTTTCATTTCCAAAAAATTGAGAAGTGTCTTCCAGAAAGGTAGGCATTTATCCGGATTTCTCACAGTTAGGTTGATATGGGCGATTCCGTTAACTGCTACGGTCATGTTGACTTCTCCAAAATTTGTTTTCTGCTTTATTATGTAGTTCACTTTTGGTTGATTTGGTAATTATTTTCTGATGACTTTAGAAGCCTAGTAAGGAGATTCAGATGGTTGAAAAATTAGAGACAGGTACTTCTCAGGTTCTTGCGGAACTTGAGCTTGGTGTTCTCAAGGTTACATTGAATCGCCCTGAGGCGCGTAACGCTCTATCGGAGGAACTCACGCCGGCGTTAAGGGAGATGGTCGCTGCTTGTTCTTCTGATGACCGAATTCGTTGTTTGCTCTTGACTGGTGCCGGAAAAGCTTTCTGCGCAGGTGGGGATATCAAGAGTATGGGGAGAAGGCTCGGCGGAGAAAAAACTGCTGAGGAGAAAATCGCAACCTTACTAGAAGGGCAGCGGACTCTCTCAGGAGCTATTCATGAACTGCCTATCCCAACTTTAGCAGCGTTACCTGGTCCGGCTGCAGGGGCAGGACTTGGGATTGCGTTGGCGTGTGACCTCAGGATTGCAGGCACCTCGGCTTTTATGGCTACTGGTTACGTAAGGATCGGACTTTCGGGAGACTACGGAGCTACCTATTTTATGCAGCAACTTGTAGGTCCAGCGAAAGCACGAGAGTTGTTCTTTTCAGGTGAACGAATTCCCATTGAACAATGTGAATCGTTGGGGCTTGTTAACCGCGTCGTTTCCGATGAGAGTCTTCAGGACGAGGCGATGGCGTGGGCCACAACTCTCGCGCAGGGACCGACCCGAGCAATGGAACGAATGAAAAAGAATTTCTTAACTGCTCTCAACGGGAATTTAGATTCAAGCTTGGTTCAAGAAGCTAAAGGCTTAATTGAAAGCGCAAATAGCGAAGATCATCGTGAGGCTGTAAAGGCTTTCATCGAGAAAAGAGAACCTACATTCAAAGGCTCTTAAAGCGCATGCTTGATCGCAGTTAGCTTTAAATGCCCCTGCTTTTTATCTCCACCTGCTGCAGGAAAGGAGTATTTGAAAATCTACTTTTTTTCTACCTTTGATAACTGGTCGGTGTTAAAGCGAGCTCGTTTTCGGGGACCGCGACCGAGGGCAAGTTCAGGTACCATGAGGTCGAAGTCGCCTGCAACACCTTCAGGATCAGAGAAGTAGCCCAAACCGTAGGTGCCTTGGGTGTATCCTACTAGTTCTTGCAGTTCTTCATCCAGATTCTTTGCAATGTGGGGTGGGCAAGACAGGAACTGGTTCTCCTGTTGACGAAGCCAGGCTAGGCAGTATGTAAGGTTAAGTCCCATCCTTGGCTTCTTTGATCTGTTTTCTCCCCCGCTATGCAAGACCGTCCCTGTGTAAAGGAGGACTGAACCACGCGGCATTTCCGCCTGGACGATCTGGTCTGTTGTGGCATCCCGATCCCATGCCCAGTTTTGAGAGCCAGGCACGATTCGTGTGGCACCGTTTTCTGCAGTAAAATCTGTTATTGCCCATAGAGTATTGAACTGTGGTTCAATTTGTCGAGGAATATGCGTACCCCAGGCAAACCGATCACGGTGCATCAGCTGCGCTCCTTCTCCCGGATAGATGGTAGTTGCTTGGGTGAGGTGGAGTGTTAGTTTTTCGGTATACGGTCCAAGAAATTGATTCGCCAGATTCAAAATGCGTTTGTCCATCACAAAGTCGTGGCAGCTAGGAGTGCGCGCGATTAATGCTCCAGTACGGCGGGTTTTTTCACCTGTAAACTCGTCACGACCGTACGGAGTTTTTGTAAGGTAAGGCTCAAGCTCTGAGGTGAAACGGATTAGATCCTGCTCGTTTGCAGCATTTGTTAGGATTGCTCCACCATCTTTTTTTATAGCGCTAAAAACATCTTCTAATGCCGCATCAGATTCGAAATATTGCAAGGATATATTTTCCTCGATAGTACGATCTTGTTACGATAACGTTATTCCGCTGTTTTTACTACGAATTCGTTTTCGCAAGTTTTGTTTCCGTAACTTTGGAGTCCGTACTATGTATATAGCGATGAACCGATTTAAAATTGTCCCCGGACGGGAAAATGATTTTGAAAAGATTTGGAAGGAGCGCGACTCTCATTTAAAGGGCGTGCCGGGTTTTAAAGAGTTTTACCTGATCAGGGGTAAAAAAGAAGAAACCCATACCCTCTACGCATCTCATAGTACATGGAGTTCAGAGGACGATTTCTCGAATTGGACCAAGTCCGATGCATTCCGTCAGGCGCACAGGGGGGCGGGTAACCATAGTGACATATATTTAGGACATCCAGAGTTTGAGGGTTTTGTGGTAGTAATTTAAAAAATTTACGTTTCGATGCACAATGCTTTTATGAAGATCATCTCTGCAGCTCTGCTGCTCGCGTTGCTCGTAACACCTTCGATTGCTTTTGCGGAGTGGGTATACATTGACCGGTTGAAATCTGAGAGCGGGGTAGAATTTGATCTCTACGATGACTCTAAATTTAAAATAGATGGGAACTCAGTCTACGTCTGGGACTTGCGCAACTTTGTGGAGGAAACAACGAAAGGACTGAAGTCGGTCACAGTGCGAAAAGAATACGATTGCGGAATCATGCGACGTAGAACTATTGCCATATATGGGTGGGACGGACCAATGGGAACAGGAACTCCAATGAGGCAAGAACCTGAGACGGAGTGGGTGCATCTCTCGCCGGGGTCCGACGTGTATAAGTACACGAAGCAGATTTGCTCAGAAGCAGGCCTTTAGGCAAGGCTCCGGTATCCACGGTCAAGGTACCACGTCCCGTTTTTCGGTCGTGGAGTTCGGAAAGAAGGAGTAAATAATGAAACTAGGCTTTACGGTTTTGACTAAAATCGATGACTGGAAACTAGTTCAGGAAGTAGAAAAAATTGGATTCGACTCTGCCTGGTTTCCAGACTCACAGATGATATGGTCCGACTGCTACTCGACAATGGCCTTAGCAGCACAGGCAACTACTAAAATTAGATTAGGGACTGGCGTCTCCATACCTGGAACGCGGATAGCCCCCGTGACCGCGCAATCGATTGCTGGAATCAATCAGCTCGCACCAGGGCGCGTTTTTCTCGGTTTAGGCACTGGACACACCGCCATGCAAGTAATGGGAATGAAGCCCATGAAATTAAAAATTTTCGAGGAGTATCTGAGAGTTACAAGAGCTTTGTTGAAAGGAGATGAGGTCGACTTAACTTTCAATGGCACAACACGTAGTATCCAGTTTCTTCATCAAGACCTAGGCTTCTACAACCTCGAAGATCACATACCGATCTACGTAGCAGCCAACGGCCCCAAGGCGCTGCAACTCGCAGGTAAATATGGAGATGGGCTTATTTCTGCAGGAATGGTCGATCCGCAGTTGGTGGCCTTCAGCTTAGGGATGATACAAGAAGGTGCTGATTCTATCGGAAGAGTGTTGCCGGGAAGCTATCGCAAGATGACGATTAGTAATGCAATCGTATTGCAGCCGAACGAGACACTCACAGACGATCGGGTGATAGATCAAGTGGGGGCCATGACTACTCTCCTGCTTCACGCCATATACGAGATCTATGAAAGAAGTGGCAACGAAGAAATAATCCCGGAGTATATGCGGGGTGTATGGGATGAATTTTATGATTTCGTAAATAAGATGAAAACACCGGAGGAGAAACGCTATCGCGAGATGTATAACGGTCACGCCACGTTCCTCCGGCCAGAAGAGCGAAAATTTGTCACACCCGAAATGATTCGAGGTACCGTAATTGCCGGGACTGTCGATGAAGTCATCGAAGAAATGCGTGCTGCCGAATCCGCTGGGGTTGATGAAATCACTTTATTGCCCAGTATGGATCACCAAAGAATCACACTGAATGAGTGCAAGGAAGTCTTAAGAAAACTTTAAAATATTATCAGGCGAGGATTAGCTCTAGCGATACTTATTTGTAGTCAGACCTCTTTTGGCTTTTAAGCCATGCCACTGATTGTTTCACCACCACCCCAAACGTTTATTTTTTCTCCCGTGATGTATGATGCTTCTTCAGAGACGAGAAAATGTACGGCATTCGCGACATCCTGGGGCTGACACAGTCTCTCGAAAGGCATCTTGAGAGCGATTTCTTGAATAGATTCTACTCCAACTACAGCTTGTATTAATCGGTCTCCCATTTCCGTTTCTACGATTCCAGGCGCTACAATGTTAACCCGAATGCCGTGTTTTCTTACTTCTTTTGCAAGCGTTAATGCTAGAGACTCCATTGCTGATTTTCCCATATTGTAAGGTGCTCCACCGGCTGCCTGTCCAAGTGTGGCAACGCTAGAAATCATTACAATGTTTCCTTTCTTTTTTTTCTTCATATCCGGAAGTACTAATTGACACATCCTGTGAGGGGCTAGTGCGTGGATCCTCATTACTTGAAGCAGTTCCTCGGGATCAGTTCTCTCAACAGACTTTCCTTTGCTTGCAATTCCGGCATTGTTTATAAGAATATCGACAACCCCAAATTCTTTTTTGATTTGATCGACCATTGCTTTAGCTTCATTTTCGTCGTCGATTGAAGCTTTAAAGATCTTTCCAACGCCACCATTTGTATCGATATTTCGAAGAGTCTCATTCGCTGATTCCACATCATTCCGATAGTTAATAGCAACGATGGCTCCTTCTTCGGCGAGTCGTTCTGAGATTGAGCGGCCGATCCCCCTTCCCCCGCCGGTTACCAATGCAATCTTATTTTTTAAAGAGTTACTCATATATGAATCCTTTCGCCTCCTTCGGGTTAGATCGCGTTTTAAAAATACCAAACTAGACGTGCACTAATAAAGCTATCTCTACGTAGATCGTGAAATGCACTTAGGGTATCGGTGGCAAAAAGCCATCGAGTTTCAACCTCAAAAACCCAATTTTGATTTAACCGATGAGATGCCTCTACGAGAGCCGAAACTTCGCCGTCTCGTGCATCCATGATTATCCCTGCTAAGAGATTAGAATCTGCCGGATTGTTTAGAGAAATTCGAACGCCACCAAAGATGTCATGTTCGTCCGCTGATGGAGGCGCTTCGAACACATTGTGAGTCCGAGCGTCGTAAAGATATTCAGCCAGAAGTCCTAGATCGGCATTTGTATCGAATATTTGGAAAAACGTGTGTTCGAATCCTGCAACTAAACCCCAGAAGGTTTTACGGTAACCGTAAGTTACGGAATGCTCGAGCTTCCATAGCCAGGAGTCGCGAGTCCATTGAAGATCAATTCCAAATTGACTGATAGTTTCGTAATATGCTCTAACGGTTTTCCCTTTTGAGTTTGCCTCGCGCTCCTTTGGTCTTGGCTCTCTGCTCGTTCCGCGAAAGAAAGATACGCCTAGATCGAATTCTCCAAATGTGTGCGAGTAGCGCATGGCCCAGTCTGGATGCCATTCTTTAAGTGAAGAGCTATAGGCAGCATCTCCTCGCACTGAAAATAAACCTTTCAGCCTCGCATCTTGTTTGGGAAATATTCGTTCCCGAAAATAGGGAAGAAGGAATAGATCGATTGAACCCCACTCACGCTCCAGAGTGAGATTTATCATCGGTTGTCCGAGTTTGTCTTCGCCGTCTATATCTGCCGATGAGTCGGTCTGATTTATAATGTCTACGAGGTGACGAGATTCTGTAACCCCCCAAAATACTTTACTTATTCCAAGTAGAAGTGACCAATCTTCTTCCTGGTGGGTCCAGTGCAATTCTTTTATTTCTAGTCGTGACCTCTGGTCGTCGTGGGCATCCCAGCGTCCGAATGGAATGAACGTGAATCGGTCGCGCCCGTTATTCCATTCCTTTAGAAGCTCGACTTCCATTGTTATGGAAGGAGAGATTGTCGCATGCTCTTGGACCTCAAAGTTGGGATCGCGCGGGAACGATCGTACCTGTACGCCGATTTCTCCTGTAATTCCCCAATCGCCTGGGAAATTGCCTGCCGCAGATCCCCTAGTAAGTAGTAAAAAAAAGAAAATGAATGAAAAAAGAATCTGATAAAAAATGCGGACAGGTTGTGTATAGCCGGAGGCAAGTCTCAACGGGCCCGTTTTAACCTCGCGGGAGTAAATTTTGCGTTTTGCTGTCCAGTTTGGAAAGCCCAATCATTAAAAAATAGATCTGTACTCTTGCCCGTTTGATGATTGACCATTCTAAGCTGGTCTGCACGCCAGTACTGGTCTAAATATTTGTTGTAACCGAGATGTGTAAGTGTTTTGAGTAACGAATTTTTTCGATCGTAGTAATCAGTCTTATGGACTCTATATTCAATTTGATCGAGCCACATAACAAGTTTTGAGTACCCCGAGTTTTTATACTGCGGAGTAGATTCCACTACAAAAAATCTTTGACCGTTTAATTCTTCGTCCCGTAGCCACTTGTAACTATATTTTTCGATTTCCTGAGATAGAAGATCTTCGTACGCAAATTCGCTTCCTACAAACGGACCTGATTTATTCTTTGAGGAAATTCGTTTGACTCGCTTCAGGGCTGGGAGGAAAAGCCATTGATCATCTGGCTTTAGAGTTTTAGTGTGAGAGAGGAGTGCCGTTCCCTCTACGTCTTTGGGTGAGTCGAAAACGACGAGGCTTCGATCGCCATATCCTGCTTCGGGAATTTCCAGACTACTTTGACGGATCGAGCGTGTACTTTCTTTTCCCTGCTTGTTTCGAAGGACCATATAAAGAGTAACTTCGCTGTCTAGCCAACCTAGGTCTCTCTTTTCGGCTTCAATGGCAATAGCGAGACCTTTTTCTAGATCATCTGTACTTTGAGCAGCTGGCGTATTTGCGAACAAGACGATAGCTAGCGTGTTTACTATGACGAGTGCACAGCGGTATTTCTGATTCATGGAGAACAATGTTCCTTTTCAGGACCGGTAGGAAAGTTAGAGCCGTGCTGTTACTCTGATCTCGACTAGGGCCCCAGGTATTGCGAGTTCGCTTATTCCGATAGCGGTCCATGCAGGAAAAGGATCTTTTATGAATTGATCTTTGACCTTAGTAAAAGTGGTCATGTGTTCGTTCAGAGAAACGTGGAAAGTTGTCATTTCAACTATGTTTTCAAATGAAACGCCTGCTTCATTAAGAAGAACCTTTAAATTATTGAACGCGAGAGTGAACTGACTTTCTGGTTCAGATGGACATTTTCCTTTTGCATCGAACCCGAGCATTCCGGAGCAACGAAGGTGATCGCCGTCCTTTACCGCCGGGGCGAAGTGAAAGGTGTCATAGAATGCTTGCATCTCTTTGGGTATTATTTGCTCGATCATAAGGTCTCCTTCAGATCTTTCGTTTAATTATAGCAAGTTGGGTTATTACCAGGTGTCTATATATGGTCGTCTTTTGCCTGGTTCCAATGTACTTTTTGGTACCGCATCTAAACTATTCGTAATCCAATGCCGAGTATCAATCGGGTCAATGACATCATCGATTTCAAATGATGTCGCCATGCTGACAGCTTTGCCCTGCTTGTACATACGGGCGACCATCTCGTCAAAAAGAGCCTTTCTTTCTTTTGGATCCTGGATGGCCTCTAAGTCTTTTCGATATCCGAGCTTTACGGCGCCCTCGAGGCCCATTCCTCCGAATTCTCCCGTTGGCCATGAAATAGTAAAGCCGGGCGCCTTGAAGCTTGCGCCTGCCATGGCCTGTGCACCAAGCCCATAAGCCTTTCGTAAAATCACTGTAAAGAAAGGAACTGTAAGGCTTGCTCCAGTGACAAACAAACGGCAGCAATGTCTTACGAGGGCTGTCTTCTCAACCTCGGGACCAACCATCATGCCAGGGGTGTCACAAAGATTAAGGATGGGCAGATCGAACGCATCGCACAATTGCATGAAACGCGCAGCTTTGTCAGATCCATCGCTGTCGATTGCTCCAGCCAGGTGACCAGGATTGTTGGCAATTATCCCTAAAGGTCTGCCTTCGATCCTTGCGAGGGCTGTGATTATTCCCAAACCGAACCCTCTCCTGAGTTCAAGAACGGAATCTCTATCGCAAAGTGTGTCTATTACGTTCCGCACGTCATATGCCCTAAGACGATTCTCGGGTATAGCGTTGCGAAGTAAACGCTGGTCGTCACATTCCCATGCAGACAAGTTGCCTTGGAAAAATGAAAGATATTTTTTCGCTATAGAGACGGCTTCAGTTTCATCCTTAACGGGAATATCGACAACACCATTAGGGACCTGGACTTTAAGCGGTCCAACCTCCTCGGGCCGAAAAACCCCAAGGCCACCTCCTTCAATCATTGCAGGCCCTCCCATTCCGATGGAAGAGTTTTTAGTTGCGATTACAACATCGCAACATCCCAACAACGCTGCGTTTCCGGCGAAACAATTGCCAGAGTTGATTCCGATCAACGGTACAAGACCACTTAATTTTCCAAAGTGGTTAAATGTTATAAGGTCCAATCCCACTGGGCTTAGACCATCAGTGTCGCCAGGTCTTCCACCACCACCTTCGGTAAAGAAAATTAGAGGAGTTTTCCAGCGAATAGCAAGATCGAACATTCGGTCATGCTTTCTATGATTCTGCATTCCTTGTGTGCCTGCTAGAACTGTGTAGTCGTATGACATGACGGTGCATCGGGTGTTTTCAGAACCAAACAAATCTCCGTTCACACTACCGATACCACTAATAAGACCATCGGCAGGTGTGTTTTCTATGAGATCTTCTAGTGTTCGTCGTTTTCTCTGGCCTGCGATTAGTAGTGCGCCATATTCGACAAAACTACCGCTGTCGCAAAGATCGTCTATGTTCTCGCGAGCCGTCCTTTGACCCTTTTGTCTACGACGTGCCACAGCTGCAGGTCTATTCTCGTCTAGTCCTACGTGGTGTCGTTCTATCGATTCCGCTAAATCTGGCCGAATATGATCAAGGTCGATTTCGTCTTGTGATGTTTCGTTCTCTTTTGGGACATCTCTTTTTTCAATGCGAGCTAGAGGAGATCCTTCTCGAACCGTATCGCCTTTTGAGGTGGTTAGTTCTTGAATCAGGCCGCTTTCCGAAGCGACAATGACGTGCTCCATTTTCATCGCTTCCATGATTAATAAGCTATCGCCTTGTCGCACTATATCTCCGATATCTACAGCAATATCGATTATGGTTCCTTGCATAGGGGCAAAGATCGTCTCGTGTCCTTCACTTTCCGTGTCATATATGTCGTTACCAGCTTTAAGATCCGAAGTTTGTTTTCCATAATCTAGAACCGCAAGAGGATCGTCAGTGTCGAGTTGTGCACCAGCAAGAGAGGTTGACTGAATATTTCTAACCGGCGGGACCGAACTTTCTTTATCTGTTTTGTGTTCTACCAGGTCACTAAATTTTTCTTCTATAAATCCTGTATGAATTTGATTGTTAATTACATCTTCTGCAGCGAGAATATTTAGAAGGAAAGATGCATTTGTTTCGATACCTTCGACACGCAAATCACGAATTGCTCGGCGACCAAGAGCCAGGAGGTCCTTGTAAGAGCCTGAGGGTGTACTTGCTATTAATTTTGCCAGTAGAGAGTCAAAGCGTGGATTGGGTTCGTAGTTCGTATAGGCAGCTGTCTCTACCCGGATTCCTCGGCCTTTGGGCGTTTCAAATTTGTCGAGCGAGCCGCTAGCTGGAAAAATTTCACCGCTCTGGTTTAGACGTTCGCAATTTACTCGAATTTGAATTGATCTTCCTCTCGGACTTGGCTCTTCTCCCGGAGCCAGTCCCAATTCTAGAAGTGAAGAGCCTCCAGCGATTGCCAGTTGAGTTTTTACGAGATCAATTCCAAAAATTTCCTCCGTGACTGTATGTTCGACTTGTATTCGAGGATTTACTTCGATGAATACGTAGGGATCCGAATTTGAGGGGGAAGAATCTGAATTTTTGATCAGGAACTCGACTGTTCCGAGATTTTGAAAATTTGCCGCCGAGCAGATTGTTCGTGCAGCATTGAAAAGGACATCACGGAATTCATCGTCGATACTCGGTGAAGGAGCAATTTCAATTAATTTTTGGCGTCGTCGTTGAAGTGTGCACTCTCTTTCGCCCAAAACTGCGATGTCGCCTGTTCCGTCTCCCGCTACTTGGACCTCTATGTGCCTCACTTGATCAAGCCACACTTCCGCGTAAAGGTCCGCATTACCAAATGCACCTAAAGCTTCAGATGCCGAACGTTTGAACGCCTCTTCGAGTCGGCTTACTTCTCTAACAACCCTAATGCCTCTACCGCCGCCCCCCGAGACAGCCTTTAGGACCATGGGTGTGCCTTGTAGGCTTTCCATAAAATCTAGAGCACCTTTGAGATCGATTGCCTGATTTGTACCTTTTGGGGTGGGAATTCCTAATTCTTCCGAAAAGGCACGAGCGCGATTCTTTTCGCCAAACAACTTCAGTACATCGGGCCCGGGCCCAATCCAAGTTAAACCTGCAGAGATGCACTGCGAGGAAAATGCTGCGTCTTCTGAAAGAAAACCATATCCGGGATGGATCGCGGTGCATTCGGATTCAAGAGCCAAAGAGATTATTTGGTCCGAATCCAGGTAAGCGCTTGGACCTTCTCCATCGAGAGCCAAAGAGTGATCAGAGGCGGCTACATGGAGTGCATCTCGGTCATCCTCTGAAAAAATAGAGAATGATTCAATCCCAAGTTCCTTCGTCGCGTGGAGTATTCTGACGGCTATTTCTCCACGGTTTGCTACTAGTACTTTCGTGATATTCTGATTCTTCATTCAATTTTCTTTCGTGGATCTAACGCAAGGGTGGAGAACATGAATTTTCTCTCCGTCCAAGCGTAACTTTTTTAGACTAGAACCATTCCACCATCAATGAGGAGGGATTGTCCGGTCATCCCCGAGGATTCATCCGATCCTAAAAAAATAGCGAGATCCGCAATTTCTTCAGATTTCATGAAACGGCGCATCGGAACCCGGGACTTGGCTAATTCACGAAATTCGTTCTCGGACATCCCGTTGATTTCCGCATGTGTCTTGAGTTCATTTAATAGGTCAGTCTCAACGAAGCCCGGGCAGATCGCGTTTACTCGAAGCCCTGCCGCCGCTGTTTCAAGGGCCACACAACGGGTAAGTCCTACGAGGCCGTGCTTTGAAGTGTTGTATGCGCTTTGGTTCATCGACCCCCACTTGCCCGCGGTGGAGGCAATATTAATCACACTCCCCGTCCCTTCCTTAATCATATTTCGAACGACGAGCTGAAGAACATGAAATGCTCCATAAAGGTTGACCTGAATTATGCGATCAAAATCTTCAGGAGAATAATCAACGAACCGGGCAGGCTTGTAGACGCCAGCGTTGTTGATCAGGATGTCGATTCGTCCGAGATCCAAAATTGCCTGATCGACCATCTGAACTGCCTGCTTCCGGTCAGATACGTCGAGTTCATAGGTGAAAACTTGTCGGCCCAGAGAGCTTATCTCCGTTGCGACGTTTTCTAAATTCTCTCTTTTTGTCGCAGCTAGAAAGAGATCAGCGCCCTCGTCAGCATATTTCAGGGCAATCGCGCGGCCGATTCCTCTGCTTGCACCCGTGATTAAGGCATTTAGGCCTTTTAAGCGTTCTTTTCCCATTTTTGCTCCTCCTTTGGAGCGCGAATTCTACGGTTTAATGAAGAAAAATTCTTGATTGTTGAGGTCGCGGGCGGCACTTAGGGCTCCTGGGGGGCTACTTAGGGACCAAAAAGACCAACTTTTATGGCAAAAACCATAAGAAACGCCATTTGCTTGTTCAACCGACCACTGTAAGGGTGGCCTACCTCCCTGGGAGCCCTAGACTATCTCGGTCGGTCAAACCGGAGAGACCGGAACGACCGGCGGCAAGTACCTGCGGACTCGTCCCCTTGATTGAGACATAAAAGGAGTCCGCGGTGAGGGAATATCGCATTGGGTAAGAAGCTTTACGTAGGGAATCTCCCTTTTACAACTAGCGAAGATGAGCTCAGGGCTGTCTTCGAGGCTCATGGATCTGTGACTTCGGTCAACTTAATAACCGATCGTGAAACCGGTCGCCCGCGAGGCTTTGGCTTCGTCGAGATGGGCGAGGACAGCGAGGCAGAGTCCGCGATGCGTGCTTTAGATGGCACGGATCTCGGCGGCCGAACTGTTCGTGTTAACGAGGCGCAAGAGCGCCGCGGCGGCGGTGGCGGCGGTGGACGCCGTGGCGGCGGCGGTCGTTACTAGAGGGCCGACGGAAGATTGAGTCCGGGCGCTTTGCGCCCGGGCGAAACGCCGGACAACACTTGCACTGCGGACAGGCTCCAAGGGAAGTTTCCATTTCAAGCGAGCAGCAGTGGAACCTAAGCGCCCTTGAGGTGCGCCTAGGAAGAGAAGGACTATACCATTATGTCAGTCCTCAAGAGAAAACGAGAACGAGAGAAGGCCGAAAAAGCCGCGCAAAAGCGAATGATGCGTGAGCTGAAAGAACCCAAGGAAGAAGATTCCGAGGCGGAAAGAGTGGCTACTCGAGAAGACCTAGAAGGTTACGGACTCATTAATGAGGAGGACGAGCCTGAACAGTAGTTCCGCTTGCCTTTAATCGGAAGAACCTGTTAGACCGTCTTTGCTTCAAAGGTCCAGTAGGTTGGGACAGCCCTTTCGTCTTGGCTCACGATTTCCCAGCCGCTTCGCTTCAGCATTTCATCTATTTCAGTACGAGTGTTTACTACATTACCCCAAGTAATCTCGAACCATTGTTCAATGATGCTCATCGTGAATCGCCGGTCCTCAATCGTGTCGCCGTGATCCGGGAGGCACCTGTCAACTATTACTAGCCTGCCGCCAGGATTGATGGCCGCACGGCACTTTTTGAGAATATTTACTTTTTCGTCATTCGGTAGTTCATGGAAAACTTGGACCAATGTTATGAGGTCGAACTCTTGTTCGTATTCCATTGTTTCTGCAGCACACGGATCAACACGTATATGTTGGGTCAAGCCTTTTTTAGCTATCGATTTATTCGTCTCCTCTGAAAAAAAGGTTAAAGGCTCAATTCCGGTGATTTTGGCATCTGGGAACACGTCGGCGAAGGCGAAGAGAACACCTCCTCCACCTGAACCTACGTCGAGAATACTCCCTCCCTGTTGTAGTTTCGGTCCAATGGTTTCGTGTTTGAGGGCATATCCCGCAATTAAAGGTGCGCGAAACGAGGCTACCTGGATTTGTCGGGAGAAAAACTCTGGATCATGTTCGGCAAACGTTTTTCGCGTCCTTGCTGTGAACGCTTGAGGGTAACCGGGGTAATCCTTCGCAATTTCTATCAGTGTGTGAATTCCTGGAAGATCAGGCTTGTCTTCTTGGAGTATTTCGTCCATATACGGAGCGAAGCTGAAAAGCCGTTTTTCCTCTGTAAAGATCCCAAGGGTAGTGGCCATCATGCAGAAAGCGTGCACTTGGCGCGGATCCAAAGCAAGATGTTTAGCCAAGTCTTGGGACGTTGCCTTTCCTCCAAGTTCACGCAGGGCCTGAAAAGCTCCTATTCGTCCGCCGATATCGAGCGCATAAGTTCCATGTAGACCGAGCATCCATGCTCGGATCTTTTTCGTCTGAGATTCTAGAGTTACGGATTTGGCCATTTAATTCGCCTTCTATGTTGTTCGCTTCTGCACTTCAAAGAGTGTGGACTTTGTTCCAGTGTTGTGATGATCTTAACTGACGAAGATCTTATCTGGGGGGGGAAGTCATGTTTCTTGCAAGTCGCTGGTCTGGAAAGTCTCTGCGTGATGTCAGGGCGCAATCGATTAATGCGGAGAGCTTAGGTGCGGACATTTTTATGACGATGGAGAACGCTCATGAGCCTTTTATGCCTCTAGCGTTGGCTGCGGAGCATACAAAGAATCTCCAACTTTGGACTGGTATCGCTATTTCTTTCAACCGAAGTCCTATGGTGACAGCAAATACGGCATTCGACCTTCAGGAAGCCTCAGGCGGTCGATTTGTTCTAGGCCTTGGTCCTCAAGTAAAGGGGCATAATGAGAGACGGTTTTCAGTTCCCTGGACCCCCCCAGTTCCCAGAATGCGTGAATACATAGCCTCGCTTCGTGCCATCTGGAGATGTTGGGAGTTGAGCGAAAAACTGAACTTTCGAGGCAACCACTATCGGTTTGATCTGATGACACCAAATTTCTCACCTCCTCCTAGCAAACAACCGATGGTCCCAATAACTCTCGCAGCGGTGGGCCCGGCAATGATCAAATTGGCCGGCGAGTTGTCCGATGGAGTGCAATTGCATCCATTTTGCACCCGTAAATATTTTGACAATGTGGTGAAGCCGGAGCTCGAGAGAGGCATGGAGGCCGGGGGGCAGTCTAGAGAAAATCTATGCTTAAGCGGCGGCGGTTTTCTGGTCACTGGGCCGGATTCGGACACTGTGGCTCGGCTCTCCGAGTTCGTTCGATATCGTGTCGCCTTTTATGGCTCCACGAGAACCTACTGGCCAGTTCTGGAACAACACGATTTGTTGGATCTGGGCGCAAAGTTGCACGATCTTTCTAGGCGCGGATTGTGGGATGAGATGTCAAAAGAGATTGATGACGATGTACTTAGGCTATTCGCAGTTATCGGGACTCATGACGACGTACTGCCTCAAATTAAAGAAAGGTTTGGCGGCCAGGTTGATCTGATTATGCCAATGTCATCTTCCAGTGATGATCCCGCTGTGACCAAGGAGTGGGTTCAAAACGTCAAGAAGATAGATGTTCCGTTTAAAAACTTTTTAAACCGTTGGGTTTAAGTTTGAAACACCAAGTCTGCGGAGATTTTCTATTGGATTTCGAAGTCAATATTTTCAATACAAATCCTGAGAGTCGACGACTTCAAAGATTATATCGTCAACCGCAAAGTCAAGTTTCTCGAACCGCGCTACTGATCGTCCATCCGTTGTTTGCTCCAAGTTAAATAGAGTGGCCCTTTGGGACGCTCGTTCTCCATTCTTGCCTAATAAGATTACAACCACGGTGATCGTGCTGTAGTTGCGATGGGTTCCATTCGCTATAACAAAATCCACGATAGCGCCGCCGTCATTCCAAGATCTAAGCTCTGCAGAACTGTAAGTGAGAGATCCTGCCTTCAAAAAAGCGGATTTGCCGATAGGCACACCCGGTTTGTCAAGCCTGGAATCCATCATTGGCGAGCCTGACTGACAGCCTACTGTAAACATGGCACTTATCATCCCTAGAGCAATCAGATAGCCGAGAAGGGCGGCTCTTGAATTTATAGCGGGCATTGTTCGCGATTATATCGTGGCACGTCAGATGAATAAGAGAAAATCTGAATAAAATTCCTATTCGTCCTCAAAGAGATTGCTCGCCCAAGCTGGAACTATTGGGCACGATTCGATTGGTCTTGAAAAAAAATTAGCCCTTTGTTTTGCGACAACGTCGTAAATTCCATCTCGTACTACCCTTGGAATATGCGAGATGAGCCATCCGACAAATAGCCATGTCCCTCCGATACCTTCAAGAATAGCGATCACAGCATCTGAGCGGCACTTAATGTCCAGAGACCCTTCATGCTTTGTTAACACCAATGAATCTGGGATCGTACTACGAATGTGTGAAGGTATTTTATCGAAATGCCCTGATCGGAGAGTCGAAAAGAGAAACTTTGATGGTAGAGATTGTTCGAAAATAATAAAGCGAACAGATTTATGGCATAGTCCACAGTTTCCATCATAAAAAAGTCTGTAGGGTCCACCTTTTCCAGGAAACCAATTGGGGTCGAAAACTGAAAAGTACGCAAGGAGCAAGGCAGCCTCCGAAAGACTGGGTTCCATAAGAAATTTACAAAAAGTGAGTAACATTATCAGAATCCAAAATCTTGAACGCATCGATTTAACGACTGCTAACAATACAAACGTTAGGCTCATGGAAAAACCTATTACTGCAGCTGGAATGCCTGGAGTAGGGGAGTGCTCTAATAGAGTTTGAAGCGCGTTTGTAGCGTCGTCGGTTTCAGTGAGTAGCAAAGCAGATATTGAAGAAAGAGCGATGTGCGCGTGCACCCCCGCCAAAATCGTCCAAGCAGACCAAAAGTGAAATTTGGAAAGCGCAGGTGATTTCTGGACAACTTTGCTCTTAAGGTTTGGGAGATCACGTGATGGCTGAGGGAGGCTTGCGTTGAGAGTCAGAAGCCAAAAGAGCAGGAGAGTAGTCGCTATGTTCTGTACCAAGGGAAACGGTGAGAACAATAATAAAAGCATTAAAACCGCAGTGATCGCGCGAATCCTGAATCCTGAAATTAATCCAATACTCAACACTGAGCCCAAGACTAAAAGCAAGGTATCAAAAGGAATCTTAGGATTTAAGCTAAGAGCATTCTTGACGGAAGGCGATAGGTAGGACAGCTCTGAGGGAAAGGATAATTCGGCACCAGTAAAAACCAGATTTAAAAAATAAACCGATAAAAAAACGCCAAGAAACCCTCGGAACGCTCCGTGTTGCCCCTTCCTCCACACGTTGTTTAGGGTTAAGTCTACGAGTGGTGCGGTGAGGGGTCCAGTCAATGGCTACACGCTCTTGGATGTTTCTTCAAGCCTCCGGCGCGAAGAAGGCTAAGGTTCTTGCTTCGATACTTTCTCTCGAGGGTGCGCCTTCTGGAGCCTCGGGGTCGTTAAAAGCCGAATGAGCCGTAAATCGTGCGACCGTTGCATCTGAGTCGTAACACTTTAATAACATAACTTCATCTGGTTTCATGTCGGAAACGAAGAACCAACGGTGCCGATTTTGATGTTTTACGGAATAAATTTCACCCGTACGATCGGGATAGACTAAGTCCGTGGCGACGAAGTCTTTTTGTTCCATAGTGCTTGCATCACATACAGCCAGGGGTACGTCTTGTACGGGGTGGTTGATCGGTCTCCAGACATTAATGACGGCGAAACGGTATTTAAGTAAGTAGTCCGCTTCATCTGGGAGGAGGTCTTTTACTCTCTGGGGGCCAGAATCAATCGTATAATCGTTGTGTGCGAAGCGCACAGGGGAACTTACTCCTTTTTCGCCCGCGTCGTGGCGCGGACCGCAGCGAACGTTGTGATCGAAGACCAATACTTTTGTTGCACCGGTGTGTTCGCGGACGATTTCCTCAACTTCTGGATAATAGGTTGCCTTGACGGATTCCGAGTCATAAAAGTCCGGGACGTTCGACGCCGAGCTGAGCATGTCGATTCCTTCAACGTCAAGAGATAGGTCTCCGAGACGACTTCGTACGTCGGTTACCTTCATTAGGTGTTTTGCATTCTTGGGTCGTTCGATTGGCTCTTCGTTATCTGGTTGGTACAAATAGTACGCTGGTTTCCTTTGATCGACATCCAAGTAGTTGAATAATGCATTGACATTTCTTGCGTCGCCCACAGTCTGTCCCCTAAGTATGGTTTCGAACTCGAATCGCAGGATAGCGCGTTCTCATTTATAACTCGAGCAGTTCTCGGATAGTGCGTTCGTGCAGTTCTACATCCGTAGGGTTTAGCCACCCGGCGGCTAAGTGACCGAAATTTGAATGGAATAAGCGTATTTCCGAGTTCGGAATATGGGTAACTTCGTATTCGGAATCTTCAGGAGGAAAATACAAATCTGTTTTAGCGGACAAGACCACAGTTCTTGCGCTAATCGCCTTAAGTGCTCCTTCAAAGTTGTTACGGAATTTTGGGTTTGCACTGATATCGCCATGATTCCAGGTGTCAATCATACTGAGCAAATCGTTAGGGTGATGGCTTTTGAGAAAATTCTCCCAGAAACCTACAACATAATCTTCTGCGGAAGCGAACCCTATGTCTTTGTAAGCTTCTTCTTGAAAGAAAGCCTGACCCGTTCCCCAGCTCGCGTAAACTTTTGCCATTGCTTGAACTCCTCTGGTTGGAGAAGTCTTGAAAAGGTTTCCATCGAACGCGCTATCGGCCGTCAATGCGGCACGCAAGCCGTCCAACATGGCAGAGTTGTGCGGTGAGCAACGGGCGGCTCCACAACTGGGCGCAAGGTTATCGATCAGGTTCGGAAATAGGCAACCCCACTGAAAGGTCTGCATCGCCGCCATGGACCAGCCCATTACCAATCGGATGTGTTTTACGTTCAGCACTTCCGTTATTAATTTGTGCTGACAAACCACGTTGTCATAGAGGCTGATCCGAGGAAATTTTTCCGATGCTCGCTTCTTCGGCATGTTGCTCGGGGAAGTAGATAAACCGTTTCCGAATAGATTCGGCACTACAATGAAAAAACGATTGGTGTCTAGCGGACGCCCCGGACCGATTAACCATTCAACATCGGAATGACGGCCACCATACCAGGTGGGGTGTACGATCGCATTGTTTCCACTTTTATTCAGAGTTCCATAAGTTTGATAGGCTAGTTTTGCGTCTTCCAATACGACGCCGCATTGAAGTCGCAGGTCTCCAGCTTCGAAGATTTTAGGTGAGGCGTCCATAGCCTTCTTTTACCACCTTTTGATGTTCAAAATCGAGCTTGTAAATGAGGTTTTCACGGGAGCGTATGCGCTATCGTTACCGAGAATCCTCTGGAGGGCTCATATGCATGATTTGGTAGTACGTGGTGGAACCGTGGTAGATGGGACGGGCCACCGCACTCGGACCGCTGATGTGGCTGTTGATGAAGGTCTTGTCGTTTCATCGGAGGGCAAGGCGGGTTTAGCAAGAGAAGAGATCGATGCCGATGGCCTCATAGTTACGCCAGGATTTGTCGACGTGCACACCCATTACGATGGTCAGGTGACTTGGGATCCCTTCCTAGCTCCTACTGGTTGGCACGGGGTTACTTCAGTAGTCATGGGCAACTGTGGTGTGGGCTTCGCCCCAGCCGCTCCAGATCGCAGAGAGTGGCTTATCGGCATTATGGAGTCGGTTGAGGACATCCCAGGAAGTGCCTTATCGGAAGGTATCCAGTGGGCATGGGAGAGCTTTCCCGAATACTTAGATGCCTTGGCGAAGCTTCCGAGAGCACTGGATTTCGGAACGCAGGTCCCCCACAGCGCTGTGCGAGCTTACGTTATGAAAGAACGGGGGGCTGCTAATGAGGAACCCACCAATGAGGACCTCGCTGCGATGTCTAAAATTGTAGAGGACGGGCTTCGAGCCGGTGCGCTCGGATTTAGTTCGTCTCGCACTATGTTTCACAGAGCAAATGATGGGACTCCTGTCCCCGGAACTTTTGCTGGCCACGAGGAGCTAATGGCAATTGGAAGAGCTTGTGGGAGGGTAGGTCATGGTGTGTTTGAGATCGCTACTGACTTTGGAATAGGCGGGGCATTAGGTCGATTCAAGGATGATATTCACTGGATGCGAGATCTCTCCAAGGAAACCGGCTTGCCAGTAAGCTTTACTTGCGCTCAATCCGATCGAGAGCCAGATGAGTGGAGGAACATTCTCAAATGGACGGAAGAAGCAGTTGCCGAAGGAGCGAACCTTCGGTTACAGGTTGCCAATCGTCCTGCAGGTATGCTTTTGAACTTCGATGCAAGCATGCACCCATTTATGGGTCATCCAACATACAAAATGCTGTCGGATCTTCCGCTTTCTGAGAGAGTGAGGGAGTTAAAACGCCCGGAGATTAGAGATAAGTTAATAGCCGAAGGCACGGATTTGACAGGCAAGTTCGATCGTTTCTTTGTTCACCATTTTGGAAATATGTATCCGCTGGGCGACCCTCCCAACTACGAGCCAGATAACGCAGAAAGTGTTGCAGCTATTGCCGAGCGTACAGGAAAGCAGGCGCAGGAAGTGTTGTTGGATTGCATGCTTGAGAGGGAAGGAGGAGAGTTTATCTACTACCCGATAATCAATTACTCCGACGCAAGTTTCGAGCCTATTCGGGAAATGATGCAACACCCACAGGCTCTTCTTAGCCTCTCTGATGGTGGCGCACACTGTGGCGTTATTTGTGATGCGAGTTCCCCCTCTTACATGCTCAGTTATTGGGTAAGAGATCGGGAATGTGGTCCGCGACTTCCACTTGAAAGAGCTGTTCACTTGCAGACACAGAGCACGGCCACAGCTTACGGCCTACATGATCGCGGAGTATTGGCACCGGGATATCGAGCAGACCTTAATATCATTGATCTTGAGGGGCTTACGCTTCATGCTCCTGAGGCTGTCCACGATTTACCTGCAAATGGTCGTCGCTTACTACAGCGTGTTGATGGCTATAAGGCGACATTTAAAAATGGGATACAAACTTATGAAAATGGAGAGCCTACGGGAGCCCTTCCTGGAGGTTTAATCCGAGGGCCACAGGCTTACAAAGGCTAGTTAGCCCCGAAAGGAAAAGAAGATGAAGTTCGGTTTTGGATTTATTGGCCCAGGTCTTGCTGCTTACCCCGAGATTATATCTCTCGTAGCGAAAACAAGTGAGGAATGTGGATTTCATTCGCTCTGGTCGCCCGAGCACATAGTTCTTCTCGATGAATATTCATCTAAGTATCCTTACAATCCAGACGGGAAGATGGGATTCGCTCCTGAAGAAATGGATTTTCTCGATCCATTTCTAGCTTTGACCTACGCTGCGGCGGAAACAAACACAATTCGACTGGGCACCGGGATTTGTCTTGTGCCCGAGCGTAATCCCTTGGTGACTGCAAAAGAGGTGGCGAGTTTAGACAGACTTTCGGGTGGTCGTTTTGATTTCGGAGTTGGCATTGGCTGGCTTAAGGAAGAGTTTGAAGCAATAGGTGTGCCGTGGTCCAAAAGAGCACAGCGGACGGCTGACTACTTAGAGGCCATGCAAGCCGCCTGGAGCCCCGGTGCCAGTTCACACAAGGGTGACTTTTGTGAATTTTCGAAAGTACGTTCCTATCCGAAGCCGACTCAGCAACCACACCCTCCGATTTTTTTTGGCGGAGAGAGTGAGCCTGCTCTTCGCCGAGTTGGCGAGCTAGGAGATGGTTGGTGGGGAATTAACGTGAGCATCGAAGGCGCCAAACAACACGTTGCAACAATTAAGCGGTTTGCCGAGGGAGCCGGGAGGGATGCCTCGAACGTGCATTACGCGGTATCTAAGAACCTCGGTGGCGAGGAAATAACTCTCGATGAAGCTAAGCAATATGCTGATCTGGGTATCGATCAAATCATTGTCGGTAAATTTGCTGCAAGCGCCGAGGAATTTAAACAGTATCTGGAGAAAACAGCCGAGACTCTGATCGTGCCACTATCTTGACAGTATCCTGAGGTAACGAGTTGCGAGTAAACCTTTTTGCCACTCTTCGACATGCAGTAGGGCAAAAAACGATCCATTTAGAGGTGCCGAAAGGTTGCTCGGCGCAAACTGTACTGGATGTCCTCTTGGAGTCGTATCCGGTACTAATCCCTTTAATGTTGGACGAAGACAGGAATCTCTCGCGCTTTGTTCACATGTTTATAAACGGTCGGAGTGCCGTCCTTCTTCCATTGGGTTTGAATACAACGGTGGATGGTTCAGAGACCCTCGACTTTTTTCCTGCAGTGGCGGGCGGAAGCGGTTCTTAGATGATCCCTAGCGATTCGAGTTTCGAATCGGGGACAACTCCTTCGTTCCATCCTCTGGCCTTGTAATATTCAGTCAACATGTCGGAGAGCTCCGAAACATGTCCCTCCGACCCTCCAAAGGTCGAAGGCTCTTCGGTAAATCGTTTTGGTAGAGTGTCGGAACCTTCGCGGAACCCGGCGAGGTTGTTGTAGTGCCGTTCCAGGTTATACACTCTTTCTCCTGCAATCATGACGTCTTCCATGGTGAAGTCGACGCCGACTGCAGCGGCATACTGTCTTGCGTAAAGGTCGGCATCTTCGGCAAACGAACTGAACTTACATAGGTCTAAGCTATCGGCGAAAGCCGCCAAATCCTGGAAGGTTTTCAAAAGATCGCCTTTTCCCCTCCACTCCACTGGATCTAGTCCCATGTCCAAAACTCCAAGTTCCGCGGCAGCCGTGTATCCTCTTAGATGACATGCACCGCGATTGCTCGTTGCGTAGCCAAGTCCCATGCCTTTTATCCCTCGTGGGTCGTAAGCAGGAATAGCTTGTCCCTTCACTGCCATAGCGAGTTCCGCATGACCAAAATGTGCGGCGGTTCTTGTAGCACCCTCGGCAAGGATATCCCCGATACCGTCCCGACTTGCTATTTTTTCAGTCAACGCAACCATTGCTTCTTGGTCTCCCCAGTTAAGCCCTGGGCCTTCAACGTAGCCCTTTTCTGAGGCTTCCATGTATGCAGAGAAAACTCCACCGAGTTCAATTGGGTCGAGCCCGTAGTCGTTACATTGATCTATGAGTTTCGCTATCGAGCCGATGTCGCCGTTGTCGCAATTTGCCCCTAGCGCCCAGGAAGATTCATACTCGATGCTCTCCATTTTCAGACCCTTGTAGGCCCCTTCTTTGATTTCGACTTCCTTTTTGCAGGCTACGGGACATGCGTGGCATGTCGGGTTGCCTGTCAAAAGATTGTCCGTAACGAATTCACCGCTTATTCCTTCTGCCTTTTCACCGAAAGAAGTCAGCTGACTGTTCTTTGTCCCAAGGGCCCCGATTGTATTAGTCACATTCATGAGCACATTGGTCCCATAAACTGAAAGGCCACCTTTTTTGGGGCTTGTTATATGTGCTTCGTCCCGGATGGCGGACAAGGCATCCTTTCTGACTACGTCGTAGTCGGTCTGACGACCTGCCGATGATTTCTTTCTCTTGGCCCTTATGACAATAGCCTTAAGGTTCTTGCTACCGCCGACAGCGCCCGTGCCACCTCGTCCAAAAGCACGGTCATCCTCATTTACCCAAGCTGCAAACCTCGAAAGACTTTCTCCTGCTCGTCCGATTGTGCAGACAGACAGATTCTTTTCGCCGTAGCGGTCACGAAAGAACTGAACGGTCTCGTGCACGTCCTTGCCCCAGACTTCTGAGGCATCTCGAATCGAAACTTCTCCATCTTCGAGAAAGGCGTAAACCGGGCGGTTTGCCTTTCCAGAGAAGATGATGCCATCGAATCCAGCCCAACGTGCTCTCGCGGCTGTCCATCCCCCTTGGTGGCTGTCGGTAACCGTTCCGGTTAAAGGGGATTTCGTTACACAAGCCCAACGTCCGCTCATGTTGAGTTCGGAACCACTTAAGGGACCATTAATAAAGCAAAGAGGATTTTCCGGTCCTAGAGGATCTACCGAGGCACCGGCTTCAAGAACGTAACGAACACCGAGGCCTCGCCCACCAATATACTGTCGGACCCATTCTTCAGGGGCCGCCTTGCTTTCTACGGTCTCCTGGGAAAGGTCCACATGACAAATTTGACTACCAAATTTCGCTAGTTCCATAGTGTCTCCTTCGAAGATCATATTATACGCTCTGTTGGTCATGACGTCCCTAAGGAGTGAACTTTCGTGCCCCAAGAAGTGAAATTGTATTTTGATTACAAGAGCCCGTTTGCCTTTTTAGCCGCTGAGCCCGCTTTTGAGCTCTCTAGCCGATTTTCGGTCAAAATTCGCTGGATTCCCTTTCAGCTCAGAATTAAGGGTAAAGGAGAGAGGAGCGTCTACTCGGAATGGAAAGTTCAATATTCTTACCAGGATGCTCGCCGTTGGGCGAATAGAAGGGGAGGTTTCGCTATAAGAGGTCCCAGAAAAATCTACGACAGTACGCCTTCGCTAATAGGGGCATATTTCTCCCAGGAATTCGATTTTTTTAAGGAATATACGCGCGAGAGCTTCAAGCGCTTTTTTGACCACCGGCTTGAACTTGATTCAGGGGAAGAGGTTTCTTCTCTAATTCGAGAGCTCGGTGGGAACGAGCGAGACTTCGAGCGATTTTTAAACGATGGAGAGGGCGAACGGCAGTTTAGAGCGGGGATGGAGGAGGCCCATGACGATCAGATTTTTGGCGTTCCAATATTTGTATTTGAAGGGGAGAGATTTTGGGGACACGATCGGATTCCACTGTTGGAAGAGCGACTCACTGAGTTTGGTCTCGGATTAAAGTCGGAAGCTCGCTAGGATTTGTAGATGCAATTGAAGAACGGCTCTCTTAAAAACGACTATGAAGAAAAAGGCTTTATAGTCGTTCCCGACGTGCTTAAGTCCGATGAGATCGACCTTTATAAAACAAGAACAAGCGCCGTTGTTCGAGGGGAATACCCTGACGAGGCCAAGGGGCGACTCATGCGTGATATTCGCGTGGCGAAAGGGCTTGTGCCAACCCCGGACGACCCCGAAGATGAAATGTGGAAAATCTTGAATCCTGATAGATTCGACATAACTTTCAGGGACTTTCTTTACACACCGAAGATACTCGATGTGCTGGAACTTCTTTTGGGACCTGATTTGATTTGCTTTCTTTTAATGGTGATTTATAAACCTAGAAAAATCGAAAGCGTTCATCCATTACACCAGGACGCTTATTACTTTCCTTTCGGACCTCATGACAATATCCTTGGAGTTTGGGTGCCACTGGATGACACCGATGAAGATAATGGTGGGCTCCAAGTTATACCCGGTTCCCATAAAGGATCTCTAAGGGAACATGAAATGCCAGGGACTCTGACCAATGCATTTGCATATGAGGTGGAGAATGCTCGTTCTAGTCCCGAAACAGTTGCCCTTAAGGTTCGGGCAGGGAGTGCAGTTTTTTTTCATTCACGTTTGATGCATACCACCAGAAGTAACTTCAGTGAGAAAATGAGAAGGGTTCTGACACTACATGCATGTAGTGCGCAATGCACTTTGCAACCGGATGCAACGATAGATGAGCTCGGCATGACTCTGGTCCGGGGTAAAACGCACTCTGGTTGTGTACAACCGAATCTGAACACATCGTTGGCAGTGAGCTTGGGAGATGATGCTCTAAATCGTCCTTAATAATTCAAACTTGATTGCTAGGGGTTCTCAGAGACAAGTACGCAAGGGCGATAGCCGTCGATCTTCTTGATTTCCTTGTCTGCTTGCGTCTTGGCCGTTGTTTAGGCCTTTCCGTGCCGGAGAAGTTTTCCGGGAGTGTTTCCTGTGCACTCTCCTTCTTCGAAAGTAACTTCTCCATTCACGAGTATGGCGCGGTAGCCTTTACTTCTTTGTACGCGTCGCCATCCTCCGCCCGGGAAATCGTGGGCAACCTCGCCGACCCAGCTCGGATCTACGTCGAGTGCGTCGAGATCGTAAACGACAACATCCGCGGGGGCTCCTTCTCTTAAAACACCTCTGTCTTGAAAACCTGCCGCGTGCGCTGGCAAGCAGCTTAAACGATAATGAGCCTCCTCAAGACTGATCTTTTCTTCATCCCGAACAAGCCACATCAAAAAGTCGGTAGTGAACGAACCACCGTTAAAGAATTTTGTGTGGGCGCCACCATCTGAAACTCCTGGAAACGTGTAGGGCGAAGAAAGGATCATGTCCGCCATGTGGTCGGCATTAAAGCCTCGGTTGGGTCCCAAGAATTCCACTGCGAGTTCGCCTTCTAGGGAAACGTCTATAAGAGCGTCGACGACCGATTTGTCTTGCTCTTGAGCAATTTGTTCGAGAGATTTTCCTACGTAGTGTTCAAGCTCGGGTCGCTCGCCAACATCTTGTACCAAAAGTTTCCGAATAGGACCGCCGACTCCTCCTTGAACTTCTTGGAATCGAGACGCAGCACCTTCAGTTTCTTCTCGTATTCGCTCGCGAAGGCCAGGGTCTCGAAGTTTCTTCATCCTCTCTGCTACAGATCCTGTTGTGGCTTCGGCCCAAGCAGGACTGTGATCATAAAGATTCCAATCTGCCAGAGTAAAAGCGAAACCAGTTCGAATGGTGCCACCCTGTCCAAAAATTCGTCTACCTTCGCGTTGGTTGCTTTCGAGCCATGCAATTCTCTTCTCATGGATGCGAGCTACCTTCGGACTGACCGGAACGACATTGTGTAGGACCGGCCGACCACTAACAGCAGCTAGTTTCTCCTGGAACTTCAGATCTTCTTTCATATTCCCAGTGAATTGAGTTATTTGGATGAATCCCTCGTCACGTTCTGCCAGTACTTCGGCAAGGGCCAGAATGTCTTGGTCGCACATGGTATCCGTTACCATTGGAGAACCATCATAGTCTGCCTGCGTTGAGTGTTCGCCTAATCTTTGGATCGAGAAGCCGCAAAGCCCTGCATCCATTCCCTGATGTAAAAGGCGCTTCATCTCTTTTTGCTCGGCCTCAGTAGCGGATCTTGTTTTGGCTTCCTCGAGTCCCATCACATAGACCATCAAGGATGCCGTAGGCATGTACTGAAGGCAGTTGACACCTTTGGGGGCGCGATCGAGGGAATCGAGATACTCGGGGATGGTCTCCCAATCCCATTCCATTCCCGCCTTCATCGATTCGAGTGGAATAGCTTCGGTACGAGTCATCGTCAGCATAGAACGTTCTCGGAAATCTTTTTTAACCGGCGCAAAGCCAAACCCACAATTCCCTAGCACAACAGATGTGACTCCATGCCAGCCGGAGATCGTGCACCAAGGGTCCCAGCGGATTTGGGCGTCGTAGTGGGTATGAAGATCAACAAAGCCAGGGGCGACGATATGTCCTTCTGCATCAATTGTCTGTTTCGCCGAGCCCTGAGGGCGCCCTCCAAGTTGGACAATTTTCCCGTCACGAATAAAGACATCGCCTTTGTAGCGAGGGACGCGGGTCCCATCGACGATTGTCCCTTCGCGTATTTGGACGTCATAGGTATGGTTGCTCATCGGTGTACACCTCCATC
>DKAI01000172.1 GCA_002450755.1 Deltaproteobacteria bacterium UBA6930 | reverse complement strand
ATACATAGCGCCACTGAAACTCTATATTCCAGAGCGTGCTCAGGTCCTGACTCTTCGACTAGCGCGTACTTAGGTCGATGACCCAAAGATGCCGCTAATTCTTGTAGGTCACCCTTCGGGTTTTTTGAATCAGGTGAAAACAATTTTGCAAATTCATGATGAAATAATCTCTCTGTCATTTTATTCACAGCCTCAATACCTGAGTCCAGGAATACAGCACCAATCAGTGCTTCGAATGCATCCGAAAGATTGCTATCTTTATCGTTACCACTGCTCTTTTCTTCTCCCGCACCTAGTATCAGGTATGAGCCTAGCTCAATACTCCGTGCGATCATCGCAAGGGTTTTCCCTCTCACAAGATTCGTTCGCCATTTGGTGAGGTCCCCTTCTCGATGGTCTGGGAACATCGAGAATAATTCGCTAGCGATGGACATATCAAGTACAGCATCACCTAGAAATTCAAGCCTTTGATTGTTAGTTGAAAAACGATCAGGGTGCTCGTTAGAGGCGCTCGGATGAGTCACTGCCTCAACCAAAAGATCTTCGTCTTCAAATTTATAGTCAATCGCAAGTTGAAGAGAGGAGAGATAAGTCAATAATTCAGCATCTGATTTCGTGGCCCATCGTTGAGACATATGTCCCCTTTATCTCAAGTTAACCACCCGCCTGACTCTTGTGAGATACTCACTTATAACAGTGTAAGAATGAGGTAGCAGCAAAGTCAATAACTGCTAAGTTGCCTAATCAGATGTACAGACAATGCACAAACAAAACCAACTCACTATATCAGACCCTACTGTAACGACTCTGGTCAAAAGACTTACAAACAACCAGCAGGAAATGCTGGGAATCATTATTGAAATATGCGAAGAAAAACAACAGCAAATATGGTTCGTTGGTGGGATCATCCGTGACTACTTTGAAGATCGTGTACCAACAGATATCGATCTTGCAACGGACGGAGATGCTTTGGCCTTGGCGACCGAACTAATAAATCGGGTAGACATCGCTGAAATCAATTTGTCGTTTAATTCAACTCTTTTTGCCTGTAGCATCAGCGTCGCAAATGTTCGATTATTTGACATCAACTCTATGCGTCACGAAACCTATCAAGAGCCCGGGAAACTTCCGAAAGTAGAAACTACTGATTCTATAAACATCGATCTGGAAAGACGTGACTTCACCGTCAACAGCATGGCCCTCGGACTGACAACAGATGTCCGTGATGTCTTTCTAGATCCGCTCAACGGAAAAGTCGACATACGCAATAGAGTTATCAGAGTTCTCCACGACGACTCGTTCCTCGACGATCCTTCACGGATTTTCCGCGCTGCGAGGTATTGTACATCTCATGGATACAGCATTTCCCCACAAATTGAGATCTCCCTCTCGGAGACCAACCCCGATCCAATTTTCATCACGCAAGCACGGCTTCATAGGGAATTATTACTAACGAGCCAATCGACTTCATGGTTTGAAACATTATTACTACTAGACAAATGGGGCATCTGGCAAAGACTTGGGCTACGAAACGTGACGAACCATTTAACTGCGTGCAAGCAACTGTCAGTAGAGGAACTAGACCTGGAAGAAATGATACTCTTGCTAACACTTAACGAAGCAACTCGGAATCGCCAGAAATTTTTGAGTAAAGTCGAACTAAGTAAAGCATCTAGAAAATTGATCTCCGGTTCGGTAGATATTTTCTACCTACACAACGAGGTCCTGACGCAAGAGAGACTGGACCGATTATCAACGTATCCTGATTTATGGTACAGCTTGATCGAAAAACTACAGGATATTTGCTTAGTCGACCTACGCCACTCAGTCAACGAATGGCTGAATTGTGACGGGTTCCTTAGTGCCAATGAATTAAACCAACTTGGAGCACTTTCTGGACCTGACTTAAATCAGATGTTGGCAATACTAAAATGGGCCAAATTTACAAAAACGATCGCGTCCAAGGAAGAAGCCCGTAGTTTGGTTAAGCGTATGGTTACATCACGATAAGATTTGCGTACACTAAATGCCGAAGGAGATTATGTGTGACTACCCCGAACCCAATCTGCTATATCTGTGACTTGAGTGACGCTGCAGTTGAATTTTTCCAACAGTGCTATAGTTGCGGACAAACTTTCCATCTGAATCCTTTTTCTAACAAACCTGGAAAGGATTGTGGTGATGCGATACTCGGTGAATCGCAAGGCCTTTACTACTACTGCGAGCTATGCCTTACTCAAACACAGGAACCCGCGTGAGTCTCTCTAATATTTTTTGTTTTTTTATAGGTGCGCTCAGCTGCCTTGTCTTCACTGGAATTTTTGGTGAAGATACATCACTTCTTAGATTGGTCATATATGCGGGATGCGCATTGTCAGTTACTCTGCTCTGGAGAAAATGGGCGAGGAACACTATCGCTGAGCGACGCGATCGGCAGGATCGCTGGGAAAGAAAAAAGAAGACGAGGAATTAAAAGTAGGTGCGGTAACCAAAGACTAGCCAAACTCAAATTTTTCTGAACAGCGTTTCATCAGAGGCCCCCTCTTTTAAGGTTATAGGCGCGTATCCACAGCGCAACCAAAAATAAAGCCCCCTACCATTTGTTCTCGGCACAGAACCATAGAGCTTAACTCCGTCGCGTTTCATTTTCCTTGCAACTGCCAACACAGAATGGGTTCCCAAAGCATTTCCACGGTACTGTCTGATAAT
>DKAI01000207.1:3763-4269 GCA_002450755.1 Deltaproteobacteria bacterium UBA6930 | reverse complement strand
GTAATTATCCGAACGTCTGGTGATCGATTTGTAGATCGATCCTTATCAGAAATAGGAGGTAAAGGGCTGTTTGTCAAAGAGATTGAAGAGGCTCTCTTAGGTGAAACAGCTGATCTCGCAGTCCATTCTGCGAAGGATCTCCCAGGGCAGTTGCCTAAGGGGCTTTGTATATCAGCCTTCCCTATGAGGGCGGATCCGAGAGATGCGCTTGTTAGTCGTGACGGTCTTGGTTTGTCCGAGTTGCCTGAGGGAGCACGGATTGGCACAAGTAGTGCACGGCGTCGAGAGCAGTTACTTGTGAACCGGCAAGATATCTTTATCGAACCACTGCGAGGAAACGTAGGGACTAGACTCAGTAAGCTAGTCGAAGGCCAATACGATGCGTTAGTTCTTGCGTGTGCAGGATTAGATCGACTGAGTTTGTCTGACAAAATAACGGAAAGGATTTCTCCAAACCTAATTCTGCCCGCGGCGGGGCAGGGGAGTCTCGCGATAGAAACTAGAGA
>DKAI01000207.1:0-3467 GCA_002450755.1 Deltaproteobacteria bacterium UBA6930 | reverse complement strand
AGGGAAGCCTCGCGATAGAAACTAGAGAAGACGATCCCGTTTCTGCTCTCGTTAAGAAGTTAAACCATGAGGAAACTGCACTTAGAGTGATTGCAGAGAGAGCAGTCCTCCTTACTTTGGGAGGGGACTGCAACGTTCCGATTGGTGCCTACTCTGAAATCGATGGGTCCCGGCTGGTTCTGCGAGGTTTACTGGTGAACTACGATGAGGGAACAATTATCAGAGTTACTGAATCAGGTAATAAGCACGACGCCTCAGCTATCGGAGAGTTGGTAGGACTGAATCTGCTTTCTCAGGGCGGACGAGAAGTCATGTCTGCGCTTAGGGCAGAAAAGTAATGAGTCAAGGTAAGGGCCGGGTGTCTCTGGTTGGTGCAGGTCCAGGGGATCCTGAACTTCTTACGATTCGTGGCATGAGAGCTCTGAAATCTGCTGATGTTGTAGTCTACGATGCTTTGGCTTCACAGGACATCCTCGAGTGGGCGCCGGCGCATGCGGAGTTCATAAATGTTGGAAAAAGAGGACATGAGATACCAATAAGAACTCAAGAAGAAATTAATAATCTTTTGGTCTCTTTGGCGACCGAGGGCAAACAGGTAGTTCGATTAAAGGGTGGGGATCCGTATGTTTTTGGGAGAGGTAGTGAGGAGGCGGAGGCCTGCGCTGGGCAGAATATACCTTTCGAGGTTGTGCCTGGTATTAGTGCGGCTCTTGGTGTGCCGCTCTGGGCGGGAATTCCGCTTACCGACCGACGATATGCGGCCTCTTTCACTGTAGTTACAGCTCATAAAGACCCTGGAAAAGCTCGGGAGACTATTGATTGGGCAAAACTCGCCAATTCGGCCGATACTTTAGTAATTCTTATGGGGATGAGAAATTTAGAGCACATTTGTAGACGCCTTCTCGATTCAGGCTGTCCTGCTAGCCGACCTAGCGCTTGTGTGATGAACGGGAGTCGGCCTGACCAACGAGTGGTAATTTCAACCTTGGGTCGACTTGTTAAAGATGTTAGAGACGCCGGCCTTCAGGCTCCAGCTGTAATTGTGATCGGGGATGTTGTGAATCTTCGAGAAAATCTAAATTGGGCTGAGAGGCAACCACTATTTGGCAAACGGGTTGCCGTTACTAGACCAGAGGTGGACAACCGAGATTGGGTTGAGGGCTTCAGAAGGTCAGGTGCAAATGTTAGTATGTTTCCGTTGCTTGTTTTTCAAGCAATTCCTCAAACTGTTGAAGATAGCGATTGGGAACCTTCGGCAGATTGGGTAGCCCTAACGAGCGCCGAAGCGGCACGACAACTTGCTCGGCGCTTTCCCCGAACTCTGAGGACGACAACTGTCTGCGTTGGGATGGCGACCGCTCAGACAGCCCGTTCGCTAGGATTCCCCATTTTTCCTCTAGAAGGGGAAATTCGAGACGGCCTTTCTCTCTCGCGAGCCTTTGTCGAACAGCAAGACCTCTACGGGAAGAAAATTTTATTCCCCTGCGCCGAAGGAGCAGCCGAGACTCTTCCTACTAATCTTAGGGAGGCAGGTG
Source organism: Deltaproteobacteria bacterium UBA6930 (assembly GCA_002450755.1). Lineage (GTDB taxonomy): Bacteria > Myxococcota_A > UBA9160 > UBA9160 > UBA6930 > UBA6930. Next base: position 1,932 of record DKAI01000207.1, on the reverse strand, counting down.
CAAGGGTGGATCGGCTAGATTTGTATCGAACAATTCGAGTCCCATCGTCGATCGAGCGTCTGATGTCCTCACTCATGAAGCGCGAAATTGATGTATTGACGTTTGCGAGCCCCTCGGCTGTCTATGCTCTTTCAGATGCAATTTCGGATTTGACACGAGAAAGTATCAGCGAAACAGTTTGTCTAGCTATCGGAGCTACGACTGCTGAGGCAATAAAAGACTGCGGTTGGTCTGTGGACGTAATTCCCAAATCACCATCTATCGAGGGCGTAGTGGTCGCCCTGGGAAAACATTTTGAGGCCTACTAAGGGAGTGCGGTGCTAGTTGCTTCTCACCGCAGGAGCCACTTTATTTACTAGAAGCTCTAGGGAGTTTTCGCACTCAGCTTGATTCGCTCCGGGTGGGTGTGCACGTGCGACTAATAAGTCCATATCCAGAGCTTTTCTGTAAATATTTAGGGATTCGACTACTTCGTCTACCCCCCCTACCAGTGTTCGTTCGTCCATATTTCCAGAAGCCGCTCTCGCGAGTGCGGCCGGGGCCTTTGCCTTTGGTCGCATTGCATCGTTTTCGAGAGCCGTTGCGACACGTTTTACGAGATGCTTGTTTTCCGAAACGAAGAGCGTCCTCATCACTGGAGCTCTTAAACTTCCTGTAGGAATTGGAGATTTGAGATGCTTTTTCCAGATGGCGTAATTTTCAGTTAACACGGGGAGAGTTTCGAGAGGAGAGGCTAGGTAAGGTAGTGAACGATCCGCAGCTTGTTTCAAACCTTTTGGACCAAATGCCGCTACTACCAAGGGAGGGTGTGGCTTTTGAAGAGGTTTTAGAGCGACTCTTACCGACTTGCCCTCTAAGCTTGGGTAGTACGTGCCGTCGAGCTTGAAGGAATTACCAGACCAAGCCGTTAAGATTATGTCGAGAGCCTCGTCGAAACGATCCCGCTTACTATTTTGATTTATTCCGAATCCTTGGAAAACGGGCGTTTGAAAACCACGGCCCAGGCCGACGATTACACGCCCTCCCGAAAGAGTATCAAGTGTGGCTACTTCCGCCGCGACTCGAAGAGGGTGATGTATAGGCAAGAGGATTGAGGTGGTCGCCAGACGTATTTGTTTGGTTCTGTTCGCAAAAGCTGCAAGAATTGGCAGGGGGGAAGCTGTCGCTCCGACTCGAAAGTGGCCTTCTGGAAGCCAAACTGAATGCATTCCAAGGTTGTCTGCGTGTTCGACAGTCCGCAGGGAACGCTTCCAGGAGTCCTGGTCGTTTTGTCCACCCGTCGCGATAGCAATCTGTAGTTTTTCGTTTTCTGAACTGTTCAAAACGTTCCCCTTAATGAGGTGTGAGGGTATGAAAGCGGTGTAGCGACCAAGTATGAGTCGGGTGCTGCCTGAAGATGCCTTATTTTTGACTAAATCCGAGTTAACCGGATCGATTTTAACTCGGTCCAGTCATTTGTCCTTGTTCTCTTACTTCATAGGGTTCATACATATGATGTGACGAAACTAAGTGACACTCTCGTATCGGCAATTTGCCAAAGAGGTGTAGTAACCATTTCTGCGACCGAGCGACTCTCCACAGTAGAGGATATTATGACCCTTGGTCATGTACGCCATATGCCGGTTGTTCTTGCGGGTAGGCTGGTCGGAGTAGTGTCGGAGAGGGATCTCTTGAGAGCTTCGCTATCAAACCTCTCTCACCATCGGAGCGAGGAGCGCAGGGCATTTCTTCACGTTGTGGAGATAGAGAGCGTAATGTCTTCACCCCCTATAGTTGTCTCACCCGACTCAAGTGTGGCCGAGGCGGCTCGAATAATGGCCGAAAAGAAGATCGGCTGCCTACCTGTAGTGAAAGAGCATCATCTTGAAGGAATGGTTACAGAGACAGACGTGTTGAGGTTTGTAGCCTCGACTGAAAGTGCAAGATAACTAG
>DKAI01000202.1:2362-6378 GCA_002450755.1 Deltaproteobacteria bacterium UBA6930 | reverse complement strand
AACTCTTCGTCCTTGAACTCATCGTACAGTCGTTCCATTGCAGGCATTTCATCCTCGCAAGGCTTGCACCAGGTTGCCCAAAAGTTCAAAAAAATCAATTTTCCGCGGAGATTTTCCAAAGTGACTTCCTCACCGTCAAGTCCTCGAAGCACAAAGTTTGGCGCCGCGGCCCCTATCGTAAGTGGAGTCTCTGGGGGATTATCAGCACACAGAACCACAATCGAACTTATGAGGCCCACGAGAAGCAAGCCTAAAAATGACAACTTTGGCGATGAAAGTCGACGCAACGAGTAAATCAAATTACCCTCGTTTAACTACGGACCGACTAGTTGATCAATCTTCGGAAGGGTGAGCAGGTGCCTTATCTACGAGCTCCACTAAAGAGAGCGGAGCAGCGTCTCCAGCTCGATTTCCAATTTTCAAAACACGCGTATAGCCGCCTTCCCTTTGACGATAACGATCCGCTAATTCATTGAATACTTTGGCAGCTATGGCTCGATCTCGAATAATGGAAAGACATTGCCTCCTGGCATGGAGGGTTCCCCTCTTGCCGAGAGTAATCATTCTCTCCGCAAGACGTCTTACTTCCTTTGCCTTAGTATCTGTAGTCTCTATGGCTTCATGATCCAAAAGGGATGTCACCATATTTCTCAGCATTGCCTTGCGATGAGAACTAGTCCGGCCAAGCTTTCCATGACGTTTGCGATGTCGCACCGTCCCTATCCTTCCCGCTCTCGAGCGCGCTGTTCGAGTTCCATCCGAGATGGGAAATTTTCCATAGTCATTCCCAAATGCAATTCCATTCCGGAAAGAACCTCCTTTATTTCATTTAGAGACTTCCTACCGAAATTCTTAGTCTTAAGCATCTCACTCTCAGTTCTTTGAACTAATTCCCCGATATAGCGAATGTTTGCATTCTGCAAACAGTTTGCTGATCTTACCGAAAGCTCCAGCTCATCAACGGACCGAAAGAGATTCGGATTTAACGTATCCGGCTCTTCTTGTACAACCGCGGGAACTTCCGCAGGCTCGTCGAAATTTATAAAGATGGCAAGTTGATCCTTCAGAATCTTTGCAGCATATGCAATCGCATCGGGAGGGTCGATTGAGCCGTCAGTCCAAACGTCAAGGTTTAGCCGGTCGAAATCTGTCTCTCGTCCTACTCTAGCCGGCGTAACTGTGTAATTGACTCGGCGAACGGGAGAAAAAATTGAATCGATCGGAATAGTTCCAATGGGTAGCTCTTCATCTTTGTTGCTTTCAGCCGCAGCATAACCCTTTCCCATACCAACGTCTGCAGACAGATCTAGCACACCATCATCTGCAACAGTCGCAATTTTAAGCTCAGGGTTCATAACTTCCACAGTTGCATCGTCTGAAATAAGATCACCTGCAGTTACTACTCCTCGTCCGGACCGGCGGACATACACAACTTTTGGGCCTTCTGCATGCATTCTTAAGCGAACTTCCTTTAGGTTTAGAATTATATCGCTTACGTCTTCTAGCACCCCAGGAATGGTAGAAAACTCGTGAAGGACACCTTCGATTCTGACCGACGTAATTGCCGAGCCTTGCAATGAAGAAAGCAAGACTCGACGAAGCGCGTTGCCAAGAGTTTGTCCAAAACCTCGCTCCAACGGCTCACACGAAAATCGACCAAAACCCGACTCATCAGCGTCGTCTTCGACTTCCAGCCTTCTCGGACGGATGAGTTCTCTCCAATTCCGAACCATTAACTCTTGCTGCATCGATTGCACTCCTCTTCCCTGCCTAAACTCGTCGCCGCTTCGGTGGCCGACAACCGTTATGTGGCACTGGGGTGATATCTCTAATCAATGTGACCCGAAGCCCTGCATTCTGCAACGCTCGTAGCGCCGACTCTCTTCCTGCTCCGGGACCCTTCACGTAGACGCTCAGCGTCCTAACTCCGTGCTCCATAGCTTTTTTCGCACACTCCTCTGCCGCGACTTGGGCAGCAAAAGGAGTCGATTTCCGAGACCCTTTAAAGCCCTGCTGACCAGCAGTAGCCCATGCGAGCGAACCACCAGCGGGATCGGTAATAGTGACTATTGTATTGTTGAACGTCGACTGGATATGCGCGATACCGGTCTGAATGTTCTTCTTTGCCTTCTTTTTTCCGCCCTTTTGTACCATCTACCTACTTCTTCCCCGGAGGAGCTTTCTTTCCCGCAACCGTCTTTTTTCGTCCCTTGCGAGTTCTAGCGTTCGTATGAGTACGTTGTCCCCGCGCTGGAAGCCCCCTTCTGTGTCGGAGGCCCCGGTAACATCCGATATCCATAAGAAGCTTGACGTTCTGAGAGACTTCACGTCTAAGGTCCCCCTCCACTTGATATTCCCGCTCAACAATCTCGCGAATTTTTATTACCTCACCCTCGCCTAGGTGATCTGTATTAGTCGCACCCTCGATTTCAGCCTTCTGACAAATCTCTAAAGCTCTTGTCGCACCGATCCCAAAAATATAGGTAAGCGCAACGTCCACTCTCTTATTTCTTGGAAGATCGATTCCTGCAATCCTTGCCATAGCGGTCTCCTATCCCTGACGTTGCTTATGCTTAGGGTTTTCACATATCACGCGAACAACCCCTCTTCGTCTTATAATTCGGCATTTTTCACACATTTTTTTCACTGACGCTCGAACCTTCACTACGGCCTACCTCCGATCGCCTTCTCGACACGATCTGCAACTTCGTGCACCAGGCCCAATCCATTTACTTCTCTTAGCGTACCCTTCTTGTCATAGTAACGAGTCAGGGGCTCGGTCTTGGCCCGATATTCGGACATCCGAGTTCGAATAGTTTCTTCATTATCATCAGACCGGCCCTCGATTTCGGCCCGCTTTAGCAGACGCTCTACAAGCTCTTCTTCATCTACAGTCAAAGAAACGCATAGTTCTAGAGAAACACCGCTCTGCTCCAATAATTCATCCAGGGCTTCCGCCTGAACAACAGTTCGAGGAAAACCATCTAATATAAAGCCTCTCTTAGCATCATCCTTAAGAAGGCGATCCCTCGCAATTCCTATCACTATCTCATCTGATACCAATTGGCCGGCATCCATCTGTGCTTTAGCAGAAAGTCCAAGCGGAGTTCCCGAGGCCACTGCCTCTCGAAGCATATCTCCTGTAGAGATCTGTGGTATCCCTAAAAGTTTAATCAGATTAGCCGCCTGGGTTCCTTTCCCAGCGCCAGGTGGTCCCAATAGCAACAGTCTCTTAGCCGTCACCGACCTAACCTCCCTCGAGCCCTTCCACCTTGAACAAATCCTTCATACTGACGCGACACAAGATGGGACTCAACCTGACCCATGAGATCAAGTCCGACTCCCACCAGGATCAAAAGCGCCGTACCACCAAAGTAAAACGGAACTTCAAAACGCTGAGATAGAATCACGGGGACCATGCAAACAGCGGCGATGTACACCGCCCCGACTAGCGTTATCCGAGAGAGAACGTGATCTATATATTCTGCTGTCTTTTTCCCTGGTCTTATTCCTGGGATAAACCCACCCGAACGTTTAATATTGTCTGCAACATCGTTAGGATCAATGACGATCGCGGTGTAAAAGAAACAAAAGAATATAATTAACGCTACATAGACCACGTTATACAGAAGACCATCGAAAAAGAAATAATCTTGAAAAAAATTCTGGACCGCTTCCGATTCGGCAAATTGGCCAACCGTTGCTGGGAACATAAGCAAGGAAGAGGCGAAAATCGGAGGTATTACATTCGCAGTATTTACTCTCAAAGGAAAATAACTCGAACCCCCTTGTACCATCTTCTTTCCTACGATCCTCTTCGCATGCTGTATGGGAATTCTTCTTTGCGCTCGTTCCACATAGACAACAAATCCTGTCAACAAGACCATAAAACCAATAAGAAAAATTGCTTGAAGGAGGGAGAACTCGCCATTTCGAACTAATTCAATCAGCTGAGCGATACCTCCCGGAATTCCGACTACAATCCCCGCAAAGATAATTAAAGAAATTCCATTACC
>DKAI01000202.1:0-2073 GCA_002450755.1 Deltaproteobacteria bacterium UBA6930 | reverse complement strand
ATAATTAAAGAAATTCCATTACCAATTCCACGCTCGGTGATTTGCTCTCCCAGCCACATAATAAAGGCTGTGCCAGAGGTAAGTGTAATTACACACATCAAACGAAACGACCACCCTGGGTCAAGAACAGCATTATCACCGAATTGTCCTGTCTCCAAAGCCTGAGCGATAAGAAAGCCTTGGAACATTGCCAGGAGGATAGTTCCATAACGAGTGTACTGAGTAATCTGTTTACGACCTGATTCGCCTTCTTTTTTTAAGGCGTCTAATGAAGGAACTACGACCGTGAGAAGTTGCATGATAATGGAGGCGCTAATATATGGCATAATGCCAAGAGCAAAAATAGAGAGTTGCTCCAGTGCACCACCTGAGAAAACATTGAAAAGAGAAAAAAGTGTACCTGACATGCGCTCAAAAGTAGCCCGAACGATCTCCGGATCGATTCCAGGCGTTACGATATGGGAGCCTATCCTATAAACACCAAGCATCCCAAAAGTAAAGAGAATCCTCTTCTGAAGCTCAGGAATACGCCCTATATTTTGCGCGCCACCTATCACGGAATTATCTCCACTGACCCACCAGCTTCTTCAATTTTCTTTTGCGCTGCCTTACTGATGAGGTGGATTTTGAGGGTGAGACCGTTCGGTGCATCTCCCTCACCGAGAACCTTAACTCGTTTTGCCCGTCCCCTTACCAAACCCTTCTCAATTAAAACATTCGGGTCGATCGAGGCTCCATCTCCAAACTGAGCCAGGTCTCTCAAATTAACCGTCTCGACTTCTTTAGCGTGGATGTTATGAAATCCCCGCTTCGGAATTCTTCGGACTAAAGAGTTTTGTCCACCTTCAAAATAAATCGGCACTTCTTCACCCGCCGATCGATGTCCTTGCCCCTTTATGCCACGTCCAGAAGTTTTCCCTATTCCAGAGCCCGGTCCGCGACCGACCCGCTTGGGACGCCTGGTTGCACCTGGATTTGGAGAGAGTCGGTCCAGCATAACTACACTTCCTCTACTTTAACGAGATGGATAACCTTATCGACCATGCCTCGGATCGGTGGAGTTGAGTCTAATTCGACAGTTTGGTTCATTTTTCGTATACCGAGACCACGGAGAGTTGCTCTCTGCTTCTTGTTATATCCTATTGCGCTCTTAACCTGAGTAATTCGAAGCTTGTTCATAGTCTACCGAGCTCCGCTAACCGTTGTTCGGGATCACAGAGATCACGTAGTGCTGCCATTGTCGCACGTACCACATTGTGTGGATTATTGGTTCCAAGAGTCTTTGTCAGGACGTCCCTCACACCAGCCGCCTCGACGACCGCTCGTACACCTCCGCCGGCAATAACGCCGGTACCGGCCGAAGCTGGTCGAAGCAAGACTCTTCCTGCCCCATACCGGCCAATAACCCGGTGAGGCAGCGTTCCCTCAACCAGTGGTACGTGTACCAATGCCTTACGTGCATGTTCGACCCCTTTACGAATAGCTTCGGGAACTTCACCAGCCTTCCCTAGACCCACACCAACAACGCCTTTTCCATCCCCCACCACTACTAAAGCGGAAAAGCTAAACCTTCGACCGCCCTTAACCACTTTAGCTACACGGTTAATATGGATGACTCGATCGTTTAATTCAAAATCATTCGCATTTAGATGAGTTTCTGACATGATTAAAACTTCAATCCTGCTTCTCGGGCGGCTTCGGCAAGAGCCTTAACTCGTCCGTGGTATAAAAAACCATTCCTATTGAAAACAACCTCTTGGATGTCTTTTTCTTTAGCCAATACGGCAATAGCCTGACCTACCTTCTTAGCCGCCTCGACATTCCCCGTCTGAGACTCGGAATCCAAGAGACCATTTGATCTAGTCGAAACGCTCCCGAGAGTTCTCCCTGACTCAGGATCATCGAGCTGTGCGTAAATATGTCTAGCGCTCCTAAAAACGGTAAGTCTGATTCGATCAGTCTTCTTCAATCTACGTGCAATGCGACCCTTTCTCGCCAGCCACTTCCCGCGTATAACGTTGCCGATCTTTTTCTGCATTAGGCCGCACCTGCCTTTCCGACCTTGCGTCGGAC
>DKAI01000017.1:5861-12677 GCA_002450755.1 Deltaproteobacteria bacterium UBA6930 | reverse complement strand
GGAATCCAGCCGACATCTTGAGTTAGAATGTCTGCCGAGTTGTCGCGCGGGTGGGCAATTCCTATTTTGAACTTTCTTGGGAGATATTGTCGGCCGTAGACCGGTTCCTCGGGATCCAAGTGGAACTTTGTTCCATCTGGATTTTCTTTAAAAACTTCAAAATAAGCTCGGCTCTTGGAGCTTAATGCGTTGGCAATTTCTCTCGCAAGCTCCAATCCACCCAAGTTTTTGTCTGGGTCAACTTCATACATTGGAGAAACCATGACATTTCTATTGACGTCTCCACACGCTGCTAGGGTTGCGTCGGGTCGATAGTGTCGACTTAGAAATCTAATGAGTGGAGCAAGCGCCGGCCCATTTACGTGGTGGTATTGAATCGCTTGCCGAGAGGTTATGCGTAAAGTGCCATCGGCAAATTTTGAGGCTGCATCGTCCAGCGCCTTCCACTGGTTTGGTGATAAGAGCCCACCGCCTGGATTCTTGATCCTCACCATAAAGAAATATTCTTTAAGCTTCTTTCCTCGCTCTCCTCGAGCCTGCTGCCGATATACTCCAAAGAACTTGGAGAGTTCTTTCCCGGTTCCCGAAAGTGTGGAAGACGGGTCTAACGAAAGATTCCGAATCTCCTGCTCAAAGGTAGTTCCATCCGGTGAAACCAGGAAAAGCCCCCTGCTTTCTACCTTAATTCTTTCATTTCTAGACATTTCACGAAGATCAGCCGAGAGGGTGACTGTCGTCGAGTTCGGTTTATTCACGTAACTCCTCCGAGATATGGGACAGCCTAACGAAGTTTTCGTTAGATCGCGTATTTCCTATCAAGAAGATATTTTTTTCTTACCTCTGGATTTTCGGGTCGATGAATAAGGGCGGGGTTGGCCTTCAGGTTGAGTGTGCCACCGTTTGTGCATCCAAATCCACTGTTCAGGACGAAGGGCAATCGCGTCTTCGATACTTGAGGTCATCCTTCTCACATTTTCTTCAACATTTTCGTGGCTTCTGTCTTCGTCAATAATCATCTCTAACGAGGGGAGGATTCGAACGCGGTGGCGATGGGTTCTGCCGATCCGCTCTATGTAGCAAGGAACCACGGGCGCTCCGGTTGCCATAGCAAGACGGGCGGGTCCATCGCGGGTGCAGGCGAGGTGACCAAAGAATGGAACAAAAACCCCTTCCGTACGCGAACAGTTCTGATCAAGAGGAACTGCTAGGATTTTGCCGTCTCGAAGCGCTCTTAGTGCTCCTCTAGCGGCATTGCCTCGTGTTAAGAGCTCGACGCCCCAGTTGGAACGAAGTCTGTTGACCAAGCGATCGAACCAGGCATTGTCTCTTCCTCGCTGCACGACCGAAATTTCAAGACCATAGGCGTGCATAAAAGCAGCCAATATTTCCCAGTTTCCTAGGTGCGCAGTGAGTGCGATTACGCCTCCGGTGGGTGATTTATTCTGAGCCGTTCTTAGGTGGGGCAGACCCTCTATGTCAACGCGGTCCATTAAGGACTTAGTTGTATCGCCTCCAAGGGCTAAAAGCTCAAATAGGCCCCGGCCCAGGTTGAGAACGCTTTCTTTTAGAATCGAAGTTCTCTCGTCTTCGCTTCGGTCCGGAAAAGCTAACAAGAGATTTCGCATCGCGATTTTCTTTCGACGTCTCAGGCCTACTAAGTAGGCGAGCCCTGCCAAGAAAGAACCTACTTTTGGACGAAAGGTCACAGGGATCCAGTTTGATATCATTTTACCGACGCCTTCTTTGGCGCATATGGCAGTCTTCTAAGAAGAGCAAAAAACCGAGCTTCAACTTCAATCTTCGTCTGACTCGCGAAGTCGCGCGAGTACGTTGAGGTCTTCAAGTGTGGAAGTATCTCCAACGGTCTCTTTGCCCGCGGCCAAGTCGCGTAGTAGTCGGCGCATAATCTTCCCTGATCGAGTTTTTGGAAGTGCCTCTGTGAATCGAATATCAGCCGGTTTTGCAATTGGTCCTATCTCTCGAGCGACATGTTTCGTGAGGGTTTTCTTCAAAGTTGCATCGACGTTTGTTCCGGCTTTCGGGGTTACAAAGGCAACGATGGCTGTACCTGTGATTTCATCAGGACGGCCTACGACCGCAGACTCCGCCACAGTTTCGTGGGAGACCAGGGCACTTTCTACCTCCATTGTCCCAATTCGATGGCCTGAAATGTTCATCACATCGTCAACGCGGCCCATGATCCAGAAGTACCCCTCTTTGTCTCTGTGTGCACCATCTCCGGTGAAATAAGTATTGGGATAGTTTCCCCAATAAGTTTCTTTAAAACGTTTTTTGTCTCCCCATATCCCTCGAAGCATGCCAGGCCATGGACGACGGACGACCAGGAATCCTCCTGAGGGAGGATCTGCAGGTTCTCCTTCTTCTGTATAGATCTCGGGATTGATTCCAGGGAACGGTAAAGTTGCTGAACCAGGTTTTGTACTGACGGCGCCGGGTAAAGGTGAAATCATTATTCCCCCTGTTTCAGTCTGCCACCAGGTATCGACTATGGGACAGTTCTTTTTTCCTATAACCCGGTTGTACCAAGTCCATGCTTCGGGATTGATTGGTTCCCCAACCGTACCAAGGAGCCTTAGTGAAGAGAGATCATGCTTTTTGGGATGTTCTTCTCCAAGTCGAATAAATGTTCGGATTGCAGTAGGGGCTGTGTAAAAGATTGTCACGCCCCAGCGTTCAATGATATCCCACCAACGGTCAGGTTCTGGATGAGTAGGGACTCCCTCATACATAAGTGTCGTCGCACCATTTGCGAGTATCCCGTAGATTACGTAGGAGTGTCCAGTAATCCAGCCGATGTCCGCCGTACACCAATAGGTGTCATCTTCCTTGAGGTCAAAGATAGCCTTCGAGGTGGTCGCTACATGAGTTAGGTAGCCCCCCGTAGTATGAAGAATTCCTTTAGGTTTTCCTGTCGTTCCACTCGTGTAAAGGATAAAAAGCGGATGCTCGGCTGGAAGTTTGGCCGGTGGGCAATCTGGGCTTGCGACTTTCATCAAGTCGTCCCACCAGAAATCTCTCTGCCATCGCATTGGGACACTAGCTCGGGACCGCCCAACTACGACGACTTTTTCAACACTTGTGGAGCCCTCTAGGGCGGCGTCAACTGCAGGCTTTAAGGGTAAGGGAGCACCTCTTCTATATCCTCCGTCCGCAGTAACCACGACCTTTGCACCGGCATCATCCAAACGGTCTCGAAGTGCCTCAGAGGAGAACCCTCCGAACACAATACTGTGTGGAGCACCAATCCGGGTGCAGGAGAGCATGGCTATAGCGAGTTCAGGGATCAGGGGCATGTAAAGTGCTACTCGGTCTCCTCTTTTAACGCCCAAACTCTTTAGTACATTTGCAAACTTACATACTTCTCGATGTAATTGTTTGTACGTTATGACACGAGTATCTCCTGGTTCCCCTTCCCAAATGATGGCTGCTTTATTCTTTCTCCACGCATTTTTGCCCTCAATATGCCTGTCAAGGCAATTATACGAAACGTTTACTCGACCATCGGCAAACCACTTGGCAGTTGGAGCTTTCCATTCGAGGCTTTTTTTAGGCTTGGTAAACCACGAGACATTTTCTAGGGCCATTTTTTTCCAAAATCGCTCGGGATTCTTTTCTCCAAGTTTTCGGTATTCTGAAATTGTCTTTTTGTTCCAGTTAGCCTTGCGAGAGAACTCTCGGCCAGGTTTAAATACTCGAGTTTCCTTTAATAAAGATTCAATGTCTGCCATACATGCTGCCTCAACTTAGATGTCAATGAATAATAAAACTGTTTAGGGAAATTAACGGGTCAAAACCCATTCCTCTACTTCAGAAGGCTCCTTCGGGATATCAGCCGTTAAAATTTCGATTCCTGATTCAGTAATGTGAATATCGTCTTCGATTCGAACACCGATTCCCCTGAATTCCTGGGGTACTTCTTCGTCGTCGCTTCGGATGTACAGCCCGGGCTCAACTGTGTATACCATTCCAGGAAGTAGTTTGCGTGGTTTTCCATCGATGGAGTAGTTTCCAGCATCATGTACGTCAAGTCCTAACCAGTGACTAGTATTGTGCATGTAGAAACGACGATAGGAGTTCTGCTCTATTACTTCATCAAGAGAACCAGAAAGCAAACCGAGATCAATCATACACATTGAGAGATGTTGAACTGAAGCGTCATGTACTTCCTGCAAAGTTGCGCCGGGGTGAGAGGCTTCAATAGAGGCAGCTTGTGCTTCCAAAACAGCAGAATAAACAGCCCTGCGCGCACCGTCGAAGTGACCACCGATGGGATAAGTTCTTGTTACATCCGAGGCATATCCTTGGTACTCACAGCCGGCATCTATTAAAACGAGCTCGCTATCTTTTAGGACATCTTCGTTGCGCACATAGTGCAGAGTCGTCGCATTTGATCCACTGCCCACGATGCTTGTGTATGCGGGCCCGCTCGCACCTCTTTTTCTGAATACGTACGAGAGAGCAGCCTCAATTTCATATTCTTTTGTCCCGTCAAACGAGAGGCTCGCGGCATACCGATGGGCCTCCTTGGTTATGGAGGCGGCGGCGCGCATTAGCTCGAGTTCAGTAGGGTCTTTAACTACCCGCATTTCGTGGATGACACTTCGTGGATCGACAATTTGTGCAGCAGGAGTTTTCGCGGAACGAGACCGGATACGCATGTCGTTTAAAATAGACACCATCTGGTCGTCAACTTCTCTATGTTTACCGAGGACATGATAGACCGAGGTGGCTTCTGAAAGGATTTCGGGTAGACGTTTTTGGAGTTCCTCTATTGGAAATGCTTGATCGGCACCAAAGCTTTCTATTGCACCTTCTACGCCAGGTCTATATCCCGTCCATGTCTCCATTTCCTGGTTTTTGGGTTCTACGAAAAGTGTAAAATTGGGTGACCGTCCCACGTTTAAAATAGCGACGGCATTGGGATGATCGAATCCTGTCAAGTAATGAAGGTCGCTGTCCTGTCGGAAAGGAAACTCAGTATCGTTGGAGCGGACCATATTGCCGGAGCCTACAAGGATGACCACTGTACCTTCGACAAGGTTGCTACAGAGTCGTTTTCGTCTTTCAGCGAACATGGGACCAGGATAACAGAGTAAGAGGGACTGCTCGCATGACTTCCAGATATCAAGCCGCAGATGCTGAAGGGGCACCCGGCTTAAGAGGTTTCTTCCTCCTGCAGGATGATTACTACTTCCTGTCCGAACTCATTTCGGAACCAGGACTTCAGCTCGGATAACTCCAGGAGGTCTGTGGTTTCTCGGGGATTAGCAGCCGCTATTGCTTCAAGCCCGCTATTTGGACATAAGACGCCAAGATCCAGGTTGAGCTCTTTAGCGCGGGCCGTTCGCCACTTCTTTAGCCGAGCTACTCGTCGTTCGCCCTTTCGGTCCATCCGGCGACGGGGAGTCGCCGATTCAAGTTTCGGAATTGGCCCATGTCCTCGCCTTTTCCCTCTATCAATTGCTTTCAAGATCTCAGGGCCCAATCGACGTAGGATCAGCTCGGTAACGCCTTTGATCTGTCCTAGCAGTGAGAGGGTCGTCGGTCTCACTTGGGCAATTTCCAAGAGAGCGCCATTTCCGAGAACTTTAAACGCTGGCCGATCGATATCTCGCGCCCGTTTATCCCGTAGTAGGTAGAGCTCCCGCAGGACCGCTAAGGAGCTGATATCAAGCTTCCGAGCACCCTTGATTTTAAGGTAACCGAGCCGGTCGAATGTTTTCTCGGGCCATTCTCTCCGAGTGAGAGTCGAAAACTCTTCTTGGGCCCATTCTAGACGCTTGGAAGTACCCAGCTCCTTTTTTAAGCGCTCAGCTAGTGGAATCAAATATGCCACATCGGCGGCCGCATAAGTGAGTTGGTTTTTTCGAAGGGGTCTTACGGACCAGTCGGAGCGCTGCTCATCTTTGGGAAGCTTCAATCCGAAATGTTTTTCAGCCAGGGCTGCTAATCCAACCGCGCTATAACCTAAAAGTTGTGCCGAGATCATAGTGTCAAAAAGGTTGTCAAAGTTGAATCGGCAATCTCGCTTCAGAACGAAGAGGTCGTATTCTCCCGCATGAAATATTTTTTGTACTTCTGGGGATTCAAATACCGGCCCGAGGGGTGTCAAGATTTCATGTCCAGCCTCGGTTAAGGGATCTATTAGATAGATTTGTTTAGGTGTTCCAATCTGAATCAGGCAAGTTTTGTCGAAGTAGTGATAGAAGCTGTCAGCTTCTGTATCAACTGCAATCGTTTCTTCTTGCAATAGTTCTTGGGCGAGTGCTTCTACCTCAGATGTTTTTACTAACAGCTCAAAATCAGCCACAGATAGCCCCAACTTGGATCGCACCCGTGTCTTAGGCCGCGGTCCGACGAGAGAATCCCTGGTCGGCGTAATTCGCTTTGGATTTTTTACCAATCCACCATGGGATTTCGAGCAGCCTTGGGAGGACGACTGCTGACGGCCGGCATCGTAGCTGAGGGATTCGGTCTCGGAAAGCGCAGAACCCGTGGGGACCTGTTACCGTCTCCCATAGGAGGTGTCGTGCACTTTTCACAGGCGTTTGTTCCGACTTTAAGAGACGATCCGGCCGATGCGGAGGCGGTAAGCCACAAACTGCTGATCAGGGGGGGTTTTATTCGTCAGTTAATGGCTGGGGTCTATTCCCTACTCCCTCTTGGACAGCGAGTCGCAGCGAAAGTCGAGAGGATTATTCGCTCCGAGATGAATGAAATCGGAGGCCAGGAGTTCAAACTACCTGCGATTCATCCAGCTGAAATTTGGCAAAAATCTGGCCGATGGGACGCTAT
>DKAI01000017.1:0-5461 GCA_002450755.1 Deltaproteobacteria bacterium UBA6930 | reverse complement strand
ACGTGGATAGCCAGAGAGATGAGGTCTTATCGGCAGCTCCCGCAATTGTGGTACCAGCTTCAGACAAAGTTTAGGGACGAGGCCCGACCGAAATCAGGTCTCTTACGAGTTAGAGAGTTCGTCATGAAGGATTCCTACTCCTTTGATTTAGACGAAGCTGGCCTTGATCTCCAATTCGAGAGTCATTTCAAGGCCTACAGAACAATTTTTGAGAAGTGTGGTCTTGATCCCCTGGCAGTGGAGGCCTCTTCAGGGGCGATGGGTGGTAACGAGTCGATAGAGTTTATGGTCAAGAGTCCGGCGGGCGAAGACTGGGTGGCTTCCTGTGACGCCTGCGGCTATGCCGCAAATGTAGAAAAGGCCACTTCTGCACTACCCGAAATTCATGACCTTGAGACTGAGGACAGGCCAGAAAAGTTTTCTACCCCTGGTGTCCGAACAATCGAGGATCTGGCTAACTTTGAAGGGGGTGCCCAAGGGGACCATCAGATAAAGACGTTAGTTTTTTTTCTCGATGAGGACCTCTATCTTGTGCTTTTACGGGGTGACCATCAGTTAAACGAGCAAAAATTGGCTGATGGACTTGGTGCATCGAGCTGTCGCCCTGCAGATAGTGATGAAATTTATGCAAAGTTGGGAGCACACCCAGGAAGTCTTGGAGCAGTGGGAGTCTCTCATATTCCCGTAGTGGCCGACAAAGCACTTCAAGGTAGAACAAATATGACTACTGGTGCGAACGAGGATGACTTTCATCTTCGTAAGGTGAAGATAGAGCGTGACATCTCGGTTCGTAAGTTCTTAGATTTGAGAGAGGTTCAGAACGGCGAACCATGTTCAGTTTGCGGAGCAGAGCTTTCTGTTCAGAAAACGATCGAAGTCGGGCATATCTTTAAATTGGGAACGAGATATAGCGAGGCGCTTGGGGCAAGGGTTCTAAATGAATCCGGTGAAGAGTGCCCAATTGTAATGGGTTCTTACGGAATTGGAGTAGGACGTACCGTTGCCGCGGTGGTTGAGGCAAATCATGATGACGCAGGGATAGTGTGGCCGGTTGCGGTTGCACCTTTTGAAGTGGTTATAACTGTTTTAAATCCTAAGAATTCCGATGTCATCGAAACAGGCAAGAGGCTTTATTCATCCCTGGTGGATATGGGTATCGAAGTTCTTTTAGATGACCGCGACGAGCGCCCGGGCGTAAAGTTTAAAGATGCAGAATTAATAGGAATACCTCATCGATTGACCGTGGGACCTAAAGGTTTAGACAGGGGGATAGTGGAGTGGAATCGTCGTGGAAAAGGAAGTGGAAAAGATCTTGAAGTCAATCGCGCCGCAGGGACAATTGCCGAGTCAGTCTTCGAAGAGCGGTTTGAGTAGCATCAGGTAGGTGGATTTTTCTTGTCGCGTGCAAAAGTCCATATCTTTGACAGTCACGTTTATATTTTTCGTGCCTACTATTCCCTACCGCCTATGGCCAGTCCGGGTGGCAAGCCAACATCTGCTGCCTACGGATTTGCAAATACATTGCTGAAATATATTTTCGATGAAGAGCCAAGCTACCTGGTTTGTTGTTTTGATGCAGCTGCAACTAGCTTTCGCAATGAAATTTTTCCTGAGTACAAAGCATCGCGACTTGAGCCCCCTGCCGATCTAGAGCCTCAATTTGAAATCTGTCTTTCGTTGGCAAAAGCTCTAGGTATTCCTTGTTTCGAGGTTGAAAATTTTGAAGCTGATGATTTGATCGCAACACTAACTGATCGTGTTCTTACCGAGGGTGGTGAGGTGAGGATCGTCAGTTCGGATAAGGATCTTGCACAGTTGATTACTGAGGACGGTCGGTCGGAACTGTTTGATCTTGCTCGAGACACTCTGCTTGACGCTAACGGGGTCCGAAATAAGTTTGGCGTTTCACCGGAGCAGATACCGGACTATTTAGGATTGGCGGGAGACGCAGTTGACGAGTTACCTGGGGTACCAGGAATTGGTTCTAAGGGAGCAGCAGCTGCCCTGTCTGCGTTTGGCGCACTGGAAGACTTTCCTGAGTCTTTGAACGAATGGGAAACTGTTCCCTTCAGGGGGCCTCGAAAGCTCGGCGAGCGATTCCTCAAGCACCGTGGCCAAGCTTTCAAAATGCGACGACTCGCGACAGTAGTTCGTGATGTACCTGCCTTGTCTGAAATAAGTATTCAAGATCTTACTTACAAAGGCGCCCTTGAAGTTGAGATCGGAAATCTCTTTGAAGAGCTAGGTTGGGGTAATATCACCACGAGAATTCGCCACTGGGCGTGAGTTACAAGCTAAGAATGCTTTCTTATTTAAAAACCACGAGTGAGCTCGTGCGAAAGTTCCTAGAATTCGAGTGTCCTACTGGGGGGGGCAAGTAAGTCGATTAAATGTCAAAACGACGGCAGTCGTTTGCCCGATCTTAGAACTGACTACTAGTAGCTGGTAACTAGGATCTGAGAGGAGAGCAAGAATGGAACTATTTACAACAAGCGATGGATGGCAATTTCTTTTTCGCTGGATGCATTTTCTAGCTGGGATTACTTGGATAGGAATGCTCTATTACTTTAATTTTGTTCAGACACCCTTTTTTGCGACGGAACTTGGTGGCCAGGCTCGTAGCCAGGTTGTAAGAGGTCTACTTCCAAAAGCGCTTTGGTGGTTTCGATGGGGTGCAATGTTTACCATTATCTCTGGCTGGGCCATCATTGCCCTGCGTCATGTGCAGGGAGTGGAATTTACGGATCCCTACATGACACGGATTCTTACAGGTGGTCTCATTGGAACCATAATGTGGGCAAATGTCTGGTTTGTAATCTGGCCGATACAACAGAAGGTGATCGCTTCTGCTGAAGCTGTTGCTGGTGGAGGCGAGGCAAATTCTGAAGCAGCTGCTCTTGCACCCAAAGCTGCGAATGCCTCCCGCACGAACACACTTCTCTCAATACCGATGCTGTTTTTCATGGGATCAGCATCTTTCTTGGCAACGTTCAATAACGGGACGAATGATTCAACTTATTGGATCGTAGCTGGCTTGGTCATTCTAGCTGTCGAGTGGAATGGTATATCTGCACCCGGGAAATCAACACAAAAGCTACTTGCTTCGGTTTCTGGGACGATTCATGGCGGTCTAATCTTGACAGTCATTCTGTATCTAGTTGGTGTTTTGTTAAATAGCTAGTTGATTTAGAAACTTGTCTTTAGCCGGGGGTGGTGATCAAATATCATTGCCCCCGGCTATCCCAATTTTAATCCTCGAAACTTTCTTGGTTTAAGTAGGCTACCAGAGCGGGTATTTCTGGTTCTAGAAAAGGCAATGCAACCATAATCCCGGTCTTTTTTCGAGGTTCGTAACCTTC
The DNA here is from genome assembly GCA_002450755.1 of Deltaproteobacteria bacterium UBA6930. Taxonomy (GTDB): domain Bacteria; phylum Myxococcota_A; class UBA9160; order UBA9160; family UBA6930; genus UBA6930. The sequence continues at coordinate 2,102 of DKAI01000017.1, read as the reverse complement.
GGGATAGTTGCCGTGAACGATGCGCGCGGTAAGAAGCTCCAAAGAGGAGCCGTCAACCGCGGGGCCCAGACCGCCGTCATTAGTCGGATCAGGTGCGTGACATGCGGTGCAATTATTCCGGTATACAACTTTTCCTCTTTTTACTAGGGGGTCAAGGTTATCAGGCTCGGAGGAGCAAGCAGCGAGCCAGCCAATAAAAATCGCAGTCGTAACAATCGAGAGTAAAATAATGTTAACCAGTTTGATTTGTGTTGCTTTTATATTCGGCATCGCTTTCTCATTGGGGTCAGGGTCTTAGCTCCTCACACTAAGTGAGACAGCGCACGAGCGAGGATGTTCAATCTGCCGTGAGAATTTCTAGTCTATCCACTTTAATTACCGCATCACGAGCTTTTCTTGCTTTTTCTTTGTTCTTTCTAATTGTAAAGGCTGAGTACTCAATCGCATTGTCAATTTTTCTTTTAGCCGTAGCAAGTGATTTTTTGGACGGTCACATAGCAAGAAAACGTGGAGAGGTTTCAAGTCTGGGGGGATTCTTTGATCATAGTTGCGATGCACTGTTCGTTACCACTGGATTCCTCGCATTGGCTATTTCTGGATCAGAAACGTACTTTTTAATCGTTCTTATTCCTATTTCATTTATAGAATATAGTTGGGATTTTATTGCAAATCGCACACCACTTACGTCAACTTTTATTGGTCGCTTCAATGGCATTTCTTACTATGTACTGATTGGCGTTTGGTTAGGAGTAAAGGTTCTCGATGCCGAAATTTCGTTTGAATTCGAAAATATGTTAGTGTTTTGCGCGCGATTTCTTTGCTTCACGACACTACTGTCTATTTTTGTTGGTATACGAAATCGGATTGCCGTTAAATTCTAGATTTCAAATTCCGATTTGCGTTTGAAAGGAATAAAAGACCTATAGTTGCATTGAAAAGTATAAAAAAATTGTGTTGGACAAAGCCAAACGATGCTGCGGCTCCTGGCATATCAGAATAAAGAGCTGGCCAGAGTGAAACAGCAACCGCCCTAAAAGGTCCAGGAATAAAAGTTCCGAAGAATATGACTGGCAAAATTGAAAGCATTTCTCGAAATGAAACATCAATTCCAAACAAAGCGATAGATTTACTATAAACCCACACACCAATTAAAAGCGAAGGTGTTTTAATTGCCATAACAGTTAAGTACTTACAAAAGTTTGCTTTGCGAATGCTATAAAAAATCTTGCTCGAAAAAAAACCACTAGTTTGGGATTTTACGTTACGAAATACCATTGGAATCGCCACCAATGAGATAGTCCCGAAAATCCCAATCACCGGGATTATGTGAAAGATTTGCATTTCGGCAGGAAGCTCGCCTGGGTGATAAAGGACTCCTAAAGAAGCCCATAAGAGTAGATAGATCAGCTCACAGTACATTATTATTAACATCGTAGAACCAAGTTCCCAACCAGGAACTTGGTATTTTCGATTTATGTATAGAGCGATAGTACCTTTTCCGACTTGCTCGTTTAAGATTGAAATAATATAGGCGCTTGCTCGCAAGGGAAGAAGTTTTCTGAAGTTTATTGGAGCGTTCCACCAGTTAATAGTTCGCCAAAGGACGCAAGTGTCAATTATAAGAAATATAAATGAATAGGGAATCATAAGACATAGCCAGGCGATCCAGTCGACAGAAGAAAAAATATTTCCTAAGTATCCGGCAACCTCCATTCCTTCATATTGGGCTGCATTACTAAGACGGTTATAAAGAAAACCGAAGCACGTGAACGTGATTATCCATGGACCTATAAATTTCAAAAAGCGTTTTGTATTCAAGAGTAGTTCGTTTCTTCTGAGAGACTGTATTCAAGAGTAGCATCCAGATCTCTAAGTTTGAGTTCTAACGCTTTGCATAGTGGACTGGAATCGTGGTGACTGTTGTATAGGAAAATGTCTATCATGTCCTTAGTGATAGGAGGGTTTTCGAAGAGCTTCTCGCCCAGTAGCGCTACAAAGCGTATAAGAGAAGAGGGAATTATGATGGGGCGAGGTTTAGTATTCAAAAATTCAGCGGCTCTGGCGACGAGTTCCGAGTAGCGAACCGTTTCCGGTCCCACGAG
>DKAI01000089.1 GCA_002450755.1 Deltaproteobacteria bacterium UBA6930 | reverse complement strand
GGGCTGCACTGAAGCAGTGATGGAGCGCGATGTCTGCGGAACTTTCATTAGTCCTTCGGGAGAAGATTGAGAATACGATTCGTAACCTCGCGATCGACGCGGTCGAGCGTGCAGGCTGTGGGCACCCTGGTGCCCCGATGGGTTTGGCTCGGCCTGCCCTCGAAATTTGGATGAATTATCTGAGGTTTGATCCTCGGGATCCCGATTGGCCTCTGCGAGATCGTTTCGTCCTTTCCGCAGGTCACGCGTCGATGCTTCTCTACTCCTTGCTGCATCTTTTTGGATTTGATGTTTCTCTCGATGATTTGAAAAATTTTCGTCAGATAGGTTCTAAGACCCCGGGACATCCAGAGTACGGGCATACCCCCGGGGTGGAACTGACAACAGGCCCGCTTGGCCAAGGTTTCGGTCATGGGGTAGGCATGGCTCTTGCTGGACGCCTCGCACGTGCACAGTTCGGTCGAGAGGGAAAAGGTCCCGGTCACCACCATGTTTACGGGATAGTTTCCGACGGAGATTTAATGGAAGGAGTTTCCTACGAGGCGAGTTCTCTTGCAGGCCATCTAGGCCTCGGGAATCTTATTTATATTTACGACGACAATGGCATCACAATTGATGGCCCTGCGAGTCTTTCGTTTAGCGAGGATGTATCAAAGCGATTCGCGTCTCAGGGATGGCATATTGAATCCGTTTCGGGAGAGGATGTCGAAGGGATCCAGAATGCTCTTGATCGAGCAATTGAGGAGGAGGGACGACCGTCACTTCTTATTACGAAAACTACCATTGGTTATGGAAGTCCGAACAGGGCGGGAAAGTCAAAAGCTCACGGGGAGAAATTAGGAGAGGAGGAGGCGAAGTTAACTAAAAAGGCTTTAGGATGGCCTGACGATCCTACTTTTTACATCCCTGAAGATGTTCAAAAATTTCTGGATGGCCTTGTAGCTGCCAAACGCACTGGTCGAAAACGAGGAGATAAAAATTTTGAGGACTGGAGGAGAACCCACGCTGCTTTGGCGAAAGAGTGGGACTCTGCCCGGAAAAGGGAAGTACCTGAAAACCTTGGCGAGCTTTTGAGTGAAGAACTCTCCGGAGTTGAAGACGCTACGCGAAAACACTCCGGCGCTGTAATACAGAAGCTTTTCAAGCATGTTCCTTTTCTGGTAGGCGGCTCTGCGGATCTGGCAGGATCGAACAATACACGAATCATTGTGGCAGGAGATGTCGATCCCTCCTCTGAAGACCCCTTCAACGGTCATAATTTGCACTTCGGTGTCAGGGAACATGCTATGGGCGCTGTTTTAAACGGGATTGGTCTCGACGGAACATTCATTGGTTATGGGGGCACATTTCTGGTTTTTAGCGACTATCTCAGGCCCTCAATTCGATTAGCCGCACTTATGAAGGTTCCAACTATTTTTGTTTTTACGCACGACTCGATCTTCCTTGGGGAAGATGGCCCTACTCACCAGCCAATAGAACATCTCGACACTCTCCGCGCGATACCAGGTCTCACGCTGTTTCGTCCGGTCGATGGGGTAGAAACAGCGATGGCCTGGTTGTGGGCGGTGACTGAGGCAAAGGGTCCCGTAGTGATGGCCCTTAGCCGACAAAAGGTCTCGGCACCTGAACGTCCAAGTTCTTTTGATAACGTTGCTGTGTTGAGAGGTGCTTATAGTCTTTCGGAAGATTCCAAAGAGCCCGATGTGGTTTTAATGGCTTCTGGTTCGGAGGTTCCAACGATTGTGGGTGCCTCCAAAGTACTGTTGGATGAAGGGGTAACGGCGCGTGTAATATCAGCCCCTTGTTTGGAGTTGTTCCAGCAACAAGGAGACGACTACCAGAAGTCTCTTCTTCCTGAAGGAGTCCCAGTGGTTGCTGTGGAAGCAGGCCTAGGCCAAGGCTTTCTCCGGTGGACGGGAAAAGATGGCCTGATCCTGGGCATTGACAGGTTTGGGGAATCTGCACCTTATGCGGATCTGGCGGATGCCTTTGGGTTTACGCCAGATTCGATCGCCGAGCGCGTAAGTAAACTTCTTACCAGCTAACTCGAAAGTCTCGCTTCGTCTTGTTTACTAGGCTCTTCCACCTTGTAAAGTTTCTGAGCGTTTTCCCATAAGATTTTGCGTCGAACTTCTGGCTCGCAATCGTCTAAACCGGTTCGAATCCGATCGTGCACTTCCTCTCCATAGAGAGATGTAGGGTGAGGGAAGTCGGTCTCGAATAGAATGTTGTCGATACCTACCTTGTCGATTAGCCTGCGCGGCGCGGTTTGCTCGAACCAGTAGCAAGCAAATACGTTTCGGGCAAAGTACTCCGAGGGAAGCATTTCCAGATCAGGACGCTCCTCCGCTACACGGTTTCCTAAAAACTGATAATCGAGTGCTTCGAGGGCAAAGGGTACCCAGCCAATTCCACTTTCTACTGAGACGAACTGTATCTTCGGGAAACGAGCTAATACTCCCGATACCAGGAGATCGCTCAGTTGTATTCCGTTGGTTAAAAAAATGTCAACCGATAGAGCAGCAAAGGTCGCCATCTTTCCATAGGTTTTAACCTTCTCCTTGCTAAGTCCCATTTCCATATTTCCTGAACCGATGTGGAAGCTTACAGGCAAATCGAGATCTACAGCCGCCTCCCAAAGAGGATCCCAATGCTTGTCACCTATCACGGGCTCACCGAACGACTGCGGTTCCCCTGTAAACAGGATCCCTTTATGTCCCATTTCCGCGCAACGTTGAACCTCTTTGACGGCAGCTTCAATGTCCCAAAAAGGAGTTGAGGTTATTGGCAAAAGGCGTCGTGAATCCGCTGCTGCCCATTCGGTCTGCCAATCGTTATATGCTCTAACACAGGCGAGCATGAGATCTTTGTCGCCCAACTTTAGGAAGGCTTGATTTCCGAAACCGCCCACATTCGGGTACATCACCATGGCCCAGATACCCATTTCGTCCATGTACTTAAGGCGAGCTTTGGCATCAAAGGCTCCGGGATGCATTTCGTCGTAGCTAGATGGCCAGGACTTCATGTCACCAACGCCAGCTGTGGCAGATAATCCCGGGCTGGCGATTCTTTGATCACCGAGAAACCACCACTCTCTCCCGCGATTGTCCTTCGCTACGTGGGGGACTTTGTCTTTCATCTTTTCTGGAACGCGGCTTGTCCAGAGGTCCGGAACTTCTGTCACATGTGTGTCAACGTCTATGATGTTGTAACCGTTCATAGCTTTTCTCCTATACATGCATTGTGCCTTAAATTGTTTGTTTTAGCCCGAGCCTTAGGTCTCGGCTGGCTAGAAGGACTAAACTGCCGCTCGTGAAATCATCCAAAATCGTGGAAAAGCCAAATGTTAAAGACTTTTGAGTCACTGCAGGCGCCGTACTATAGATACCTCTTTCTAAGTGGCTGGCTTTTCAGTGTTTCTCGTTGGGGTGTGGGATTTCTCGGTGCTTTCGTGATGAACGATATGACCGGATCCCCATTATATGTACAGCTGACTGGGACCTTTATGTGGGGCCCCCTGCTTTTAACTGGGCTTGTTGGAGGGGCTATATCCGACCGTCTGGATCGCAAGCGGACCTTAGTATTTTTCTTTCTTTTGATGGTTCCCTTTACCATTTTGATGGGTGCATTGGCTTTATTCGATCTTCTAAAACCGTGGATGCTCTTTTTTTCGATGCTCGTGGTAGGGGTTGGTTGGGTGATCGATATGACTGCTAGAAGAGCTCTGATTTATGATTTGGTGGGGCCAAGCCAAATAAATAACGCCCTAGCGCTGGAAATGTTCTCAAGTGCAAGTGGTCTTGCCCTGGGATCCTTTATCGGAGGAGCCGTTATTGAGTTGTTGGGGGTCGGGTATGCGTACTGGGCAGTAGCAATCTTTTTGACGATTTCTGTCATAAGCATGGCTAAAGTCCCGAGTGTTCCTGTCACTAGTTCGCCTACTGGAGAAGGTTTTTTTCGGACGATGGTTCAAGGCCTTCGCGAGTTATCTGGCAATCGTCTCCTATTTTCAGTACTTGGAGTAACACTGATCGCAGATGCTTTTTTTTATTCTTATACGCCGCTCTTACAAGTAATTGGGGAGCGGGTTGGAGGTACTCCATTTTCTATCGGGCTATTAGCAGCATCAACGGGGGTTGGAATGATGCTGGGATCACTTTGGGTAGCTTCTTTTACACCCCCGAGAGGGATTGCGTATGTTTGGGGCGCGTTTTCTGCAATGGCTCTGGTAGTTGGCGTTGCAACCACTGATGAATACGGCTGGGTCTTGTTCTTTGCCATGATATCGTCGGTCAGTTTTGGGCTCTTTGGAGCAACTCAGAGTGCTCTTACAATGACTAGTGTCAGAGAGAATATGAGGGGTAGAGCGATGGGTCTGCTAAGTATGGCAATTGGGTCGTTGCCGATTGGTATGTACATTTTAGGGCTTCTTGCGGAGATTGTTGGTGCAGAGCAGTCGATAATTATTTTTAATGTAACTGGTATCTTGGCTTTAGCAGTTTTTCTCGTTTGGCGTCCTCAGGTGTTCAGAGCGCGCTGAACGTATTAGTGGTAGTCATGCGATTTAGGAAGTGTTGCTTTTAAGGTGATGGATCGTAGGTCCTCGATCTTGATAGCAACAACGCCATTTAAATTTCGCACCGATCCCTCAATTTCGCATATTGTAGTGGAGTTAAGCACGCTTCGAATCTCTGAAAATATTTCTCGACCTAGAGTGCCACTAATGATTCCAGTCTCGTCTTCTAGAGTTAGAAAGCAAATCCCTTTTGCTGAGGTAGGTTGCTGGCGAACAATGATGTGCCCTGCAGCTCTAACATTGCATCCGTCCGGAAAATTTTGAATTTCGATTAAGGGGGTAAATCCTTCTTCGTTTAGCGCGGTACGGAGGTGAGCCATGATATGCGGACCTGCGGTCATGCCGCTATTCCGGTAATCGGCAAGTGTTTCCTCTAACTGTGTCATGCTGTCTAGAGGAAATTGCTCGGTGTGCTCGGAGATACCTGAAAGTAGGGAGTGAGTATCTTTTTCAAGCGCGGCTACTTGCCACAGTGTTCCACGGCGTTTCTTTTGATTCTCATGTATTGACTCCAATGCTCCGAGCTCAGCTAATGTAAAAATCTCGTTGTCATTTGCAGATATACGGGAAACGAAATCCGCAAGGTCTAAAAATTGAAGCTTTTGACGTTCAGCTATAATTCTGTCAACGGTCTTTCTAGTTAGTTTATTTACGTAACGCAAGCCTAGACGAACGGAAGGTCCACACTCTTTATTAGGCGAAGATTCAAGGGAACAGTCCCAGTTCGATTTAGTGACATCGATAGAGAGAATTTTCACACCATGTCGTTCAGCATCTTTTACAAGAGTAGCGGGGCTGTAAAAGCCGAGAGGGTATGAATTCAACATTCCTACCAAAAATGCAGCTGGATAATGAGCTCGGAGATATGCCGAAGCATAAGCAATAAGAGCAAAAGAGGCTGAGTGCGATTCGGGGAATCCGTACATTGCAAATGCTCGAATATCGTGAAGGATCTCTTCGCATGCACCTTTAGAGATTCCATTGTTCAGCATTCCGGATCGTAGGGTTCCTTCAATTTTAGTCATCTGTTCTGTCGGGGTTTTAAATCCCATTGCTCTTCGAACTTCTTCGGCCTCGCCTCCAGTAAGTCCAGCTGCCACTATAGATATTTTAAGGATCTGTTCTTGGAAGATAGGTATGCCAAGGGTTCTCTGTAAGATAGGCTTCAGTATTGGATGAGAATAGCTGACAGGTTCTATCCCAGAGCGTCGATTTATATAAGGGTGGACCATTTTCCCAGTGATAGGTCCGGGGCGAATTATGCCTATTTGAACGACGAGATCATAAAAACATTTCGGCCTAATTCTAGGAAGTGTTGCCATTTGTGCACGACTCTCGATTTGAAATATCCCAATAGTGTCTCCACTTTGGATCATTTTATATGTTTTGGAATCATCTTGAGGAATTTGACTTAGGTCGATCTCTTGTGAGTAGTACTCTCTTACTAGTGAAAGGGTTTTTTCTAGGGCGTTAAACATTCCAAGGCCGAGCAAATCAATTTTGATAAGTCCCAGATGAGAACAGTCGTCTTTATCCCATTGAATGACTGATCGATTTCCCATACGAGCGGGTTCGATTGGAACAATCGAATCAAGTCTGCCGGAACTTATTACGATGCCACCGGTGTGCTGACCCAGATGGCGAGGAAGGCCAATAACCTGATCAACAAGTTCTAGGAGAAGTTTTATCAAGGGTAATTTGGTTTGATGAATTTTGTTCTCTAGATACTTGTTCCGTTCGCAAGGGTCGTTTCTTTCTGGAACATCGGACAAAGCTCTTGATATATCATTTAGTAGTAACTCGTTAATATTTAAAACTTTTCCCATCTCTCGGATTGCTGATTTGAATTTGTAACAAATCATCGTCGAAGTCATGGCAGCACCGGAGGGTCCATATTTTTCAAAAACGTATTGTAATACTCGCTCTCTTTGATTTCCCGAAGGAAGATCGATATCTATATCAGGCCATTCACCACGTTCTTCAGATAAAAATCGTTCGAACAAAAGCTCCATACCGATCGGGTCGACAGCTGTAATTCCAAGTGCGTAACAAACAGCGCTATTTGCGGCGGATCCACGGCCTTGGCAAAGAATATTGTTCTCTCTTGAAAAACGCGTGATGTCATGAACGATTAGGAAATATCCTGATAAGTTCAGTTTTTTGATAACGAATAGCTCGTGTTCGATTTGATTGAGCGTACGTGACGTCAAGTTATTTTTGTAACGCTTGTATGCACCTTGAAAAGTAAGTGTACGGAGCCATGTGTGATTTCCAGATCCATTAGGAGACGGAAAGTCTGGAAATTTGTATCCCAAATTTTCTATATCAAAGTTGCACTGCTCGGAAATGTCTCGAGTAGCAAAAATCCAATCCGGATGATCTGAGAATCGCTGGATACTATCTTCTAGAGTATTGAGATGGTAGTCTCCGTTAGACAAAAGGGAACGACCCGACTGGTTGAGCGTTACTTTGTTTCTCAAGCAAGTAAAAGCATCAAGTAATCTGCGTCCGTTAGGTCTTGCATAGCGAACATCTCCCATCGCAAAAATAGGAAGGTCGAAATGGTTTGCCAGGGATTGACTACGTCTATTTATAAAGTCTTGTGCTCGATCTTTGTTTCGAGAAATACCAACCCATGTTTTTTTGGGAAATAATCTCTGCATCTGTTTTAGAAATTGGGAAGTAAGATTTGCATGGCTTGGTACGCACGCGATTAAATCCGGGGCATATTCTTCTAGATCGCTCAGTGTCGCGTAGGCTTTTCCTTTGGGAGCACGGTGTTGGGCTCGGGTGACCAGCATTGACAAATTTTTGTATCCCCTATGAGAGGCGACTAGAAGGTCAATGAATTGATGACTTTGTTCGTCCGCATCGAGGATTTCATCCCGGACTTCGAGTGAAGCTCCCGTAATTGCCCGAATACCTGATTTCTTTGCTGCACGAAAAAACCTAGGAGCACCGTAGAGGCCATTGCGATCGACTAAAGAGAGGGTGGCATGAGAAAGCTCTTGCGCTCTTTGCACAAGGTCTTCGGGTGTAGATGCTCCTTCAAGGAAGGAAAAGGCGCTGCGGCAACGAAGTTCTACGTAGTCGGTTGAAAGGCAATTTTTAGTCACCCATGTACTTTCGTCTTATTTTCGCTATTATGCAAGTCTAATCGTAAGCCGCAGAATTGGCAGATGGATAGTGCTGGTTTTTGTATCCCTAACCCTTTGCACGGATTTAGTTTTGGACCACGAGGAAAGCCCCACCAATTACTAAAATGCCTCCTGCAAATTTTTGCCAGCTTAAGGGATCTACCGGAGACTCAAATAAACCAAAATGAGAAATCACAATTCGACCCAGGAGCTGAGCAGCAACTGTTATCACGAGTAAGTTAATCGCGCCCAAGCGGGGAATTAGAAAAGTATTAGTACCTACGACAGTAACGCTAATTAAACCAGGAATGATGTAATACCACGCTGGAGTTTCAAGTAGTGCCTGAAGAGATGTGCGCGGAGCCAGAAAGAAAGATATAGAAGCAATGGAAAGAAATGCGACTCCATAAAATGTGAGGGTAGCCACCATAGTGGATTGAATCCGAACACTTAATGCGCCATTTAATGGAACGTGTAGGCTCCCTAAAATTCCTGCTACAATCGCTAAAGCGAACCAAAAAAAAAGAGTTTGAGATATCATTAATTGTTAATTTCCAGACTAAGTGCTTCAGCATCGTTTAAAAGATTTTCAATTAATATAAGGCCGTTTGACCAAAAATTTGCATCAGAAATATTCATATTCATTCTCGAAAGCAGATCGTTAGGGCTTTTGGAACCTCCCGAACGTAGTAGATCGAGATACTCCGGGACAAAGCAAGAGCCTTCTTCTTCATATTTTCTAAGCAGAGAGAATACGAGAAGTTCTCCAAAAGCGTAGGCATAGCAGTAAAAAGGAGAATGGAAAAAATGTGGTATGTACATCCACCAGTATTCGTAGTGTTTTCCTAAGCTAACAGAGTCACCGAACATATTTCTGTTTTGCTTAATCCACATTTCATTAATCTGCTTTGTAGTGAGTTCACCTTGAGTATTTCTTTCATCGTGAACGCTTTGTTCAAATCGTGTCATCATTACTTGTCGAAATACAGTTGCAAAACAGTCTTCAAGTTTTCCGCATATCAGTGAAAGTCGAGTTTTTGCATCCATTTCCTCTTTTATCATCTTGCGAAATACAATCATTTCTCCAAAAACGCTGGCTGTTTCTGCGGTAGTAAGAGGTGCGTCTTGTTCGAAATATCCGTTTTCTCGAGATAGATACTGATGAATTCCATGTCCTAGTTCATGGGCGAGTGTCATAACGTCTCTAATATTTCCGCTAAAGCTCATCAAAATATAAGGATGAACGCTTGGTACAGTTGATGAACTAAATGCTCCACCACGTTTTCCTGCTCTAACTTCAGCATCAATCCAATTATTTGAGAAAAACATTTCGCCGATGGAAGCCATTTCAGATGAAAATTCGGAATACGCGGATAGAACTAACTCTTTAGCGTGCCCAAATTCAAAGTTTTGCTCTTTCTGATTAATTGGCGCGTATCGGTCGTAATCAGAAAGTTGGTCAATTTTTAAAATCTTACGTTTTAGTCTGTAGTAGCGTTGTACTAAATCGTATCGAAACTCACAGGCACTCATCAAAGCTTCAACAGAATCTCCAGAAATCTCATTGTCGAGATTTCTTCGATCAATTGAATATTTATGGGATCGAAGTCTGTCTAGTTCTCCTTTTTCGGAAATTAAAGTGTTAAATATAAAAGTTAGAAGCTCACTCTTCTCTTTTAAGCCAGAAGTGAAATTGAGAGCTGCTGATTTTCGAATAACTCTGTTAGCATGATGGGTGAGTGAAAGAATCTCTTCTTCATTTATGTCCGGAGTTTCAAAGCCCGGAGGAGCGACAAATCGCATTGCAGCAAGAGTTTCATCGAAAAGGCGGAGAAAAGCTCGTCGACCAGTATTGTTAGATATTTCCAGGAGTGCTTCTTCTTTTTCGCTAAGATTATACGGAGCATATTTCCGAAGATTCTCAAGGTAGTGTCGTCGATCCTTAAAACTAGGTTTTTTTAAAAGAGTTTTTACTTTCGAAGTACTTAGCTCGCACCACTCAATCTGGAAAAACAAAAGATGATTTCGAATCGCGCCTCCTTTTTCTAAGATTTTTTGATAAAAGCGTCTAATTGAGTGAGTTTGCGTATCGGCAGCATATAAAAGCTGCGAAAACGCTTCGATTCGCGCGGTGTCTTCATGGATCGCTTCAAGAGAGTCTATTACTTCCAAAATAAGATGGTCATCAATTGACGAAATTCTGCCTTTGTGAGCTTTAGAAAGATCATGGGCACGTTCCAATAACGAGCTTAGATCCGTTTCAATTTTCGGATCGTTTAGGTCGGCATAAAGATCTTTTAGATCCCATCGCATTTCGGAATTTTCTTTGGAGCTTTGGTTTTCGTCGAGAATTACTGGCATAAGATTGATAAAATAACGCTCTTAGACTCTTAGGCCCAAGGTCAGGAGTATTTGTGGTCTATAAAAAGATAATCATGCACGCGGATATGGATGCCTTCTACGCATCTGTTGAGCAACGAGATCGCCCAAAGCTGAAGGGCAAACCGGTAATCGTAGGAGGCAGTAGCGCCCGTGGGGTGGTGTCTGCTGCGAGTTACGAAGCAAGAAAATTTGGGGTTCACTCTGCGATCTCCGTAGCAGAAGCGCGAAAACTTTGCCCTGAGGGATATTTTCTTCGTGGTGATATGAAGAAATATCGAAAAGAATCGAAGAAAATATTTGAAATTTTCAGAAAATACAGTCCCGCAATTGAGGGTATCTCACTCGATGAAGCTTTCCTCGATCTTACTGGCACAGAGCGATTGTTAGGTTTGCCTAGCAAGATCGGCGAATCAATAAGGCGTGATATCAGAGAGAAGAGAGACTTAGCAGTATCCGTTGGGGTGGGACCAACAAAACTTATTGCCAAAATAGCGAGCGGTCTTGCAAAACCTGATGGACTTCTTGAGGTGCCGGTACACGGTATTAAAGATTTCTTAGAGCCTCTTTCAGTAGCTCAACTTTGGGGCGTAGGTCCCGTTGCGCAGGAAAGATTAAAAGCGCTGGGGATGAATACAATTGGCGATCTTGCCTCAGCGGATTTAGAAATGATCCGCTCGTGCCTAGGTGTTTGGGGCGTTGAGGTTTCCGCTCTTGCTCGTGGAGAAGATGCTAGAGAGGTGTGTGCATACCGGGATCCGGTTTCGATGAGCGAAGAAAATACTTTTGAGGTCGATATCTCAGATCTGCAAACTCTCAGCAATGCTATTAGGGTTCATTCTGAAGCTGTCGCACGTAGGCTTCGTGCCAGTAATTTCGTGGCAAAAACAGTTATTTTAAAATTAAAGCTATCTAACAGAGTTCGATCGGGTCCTCGTGGGTACCCAACGTTCACTCGGCGTAAGACGCTCAAAGAAACAACAAACGATGGTGCACTTATTTCGAGAGAGACGAATCTATTGTTAAATGAGTATTCGTTATCAAAACCCGTGAGATTAATTGGAGTTGGGGTCACAAATCTTTCTGTTGAAAGTGAAAAACAAATTAATCTCTTCGGCGCTCCAGACACAGAAAACAGAGCAGAGCATTTAAATAAAGCTCTTGATATGATCAATGTAAAATATGGAGAAAATGCTGTAATTCGTGGAGGTAAAACTCTTAGTAAAGACAGTTTATCGTCCCAAGTTAAAATTGGCGAAGACGATATATAGGGGCTGCTTTCTACAGTATCTAAGTAAACTCTTATCTTATCAATTTTCAATCGATCAGAATGCAGATAAGCGTTTGGCAGCATCAGAGTAAAGTTCTAGTCATAAATAGCATCAATTTCCCAACTTTTAGTGTAG
>DKAI01000024.1:2250-6370 GCA_002450755.1 Deltaproteobacteria bacterium UBA6930 | reverse complement strand
CTTCAGATCGAAGTTACATCTCCTACATCATCGTATCGGTTTACGTGATAGCAAGCTTGCATTGGTTATGGGTCGCTCACATTCTTAGCAGAGAGAGAGGACAGTTCGCGCTCCTCGAACACATCGTTCAGTCGGCAGACGCGGATTTTGACAATTTGTCGGAGGGTGCTATCGGGAGGTTAATCCAAAATTGCAAAGAGCAAGCCCCTGGAGGGGACACCGGCATTTTGGTATCCGCCTTCGGCGACGAGCTCTCCAACCGTCACGCTCTCGGGCATTTTATTTCGGATGCCCTACTAAAACTCGGACTCTTAGGCACAATAGTAGGTTTCATTTTGATGCTCTTACCCATAGGAGAACTCAAGGGCTTTGAAGCTTCGGGAATGCAACAGCTATTAAGTCAGATGAGTGGTGGGATGGGAGTCGCGTTGTACACGACATTGGCAGGTCTTGTAACCAGTACCTTATTGAAATTTCAGTACCACGTACTTGACGCCTCGGTAGCCGACTTAGTAACGCGTGTGTCTGTAACCGCCGACCTGCACCTAACTAAAGATGCGTCATAGAGTCTTTGAGAAGCCCGATACGCAGGATCCGTTCACAGACTTACTGTTCAACGCCCTTTTAAGTTTTGCCCTCCTCTTCGTGATGGCATTCTTGTCGATACAAGAGCCAGCAGAAGCCGGTCAGGTCGAAACAAACGCCGAAGTTTTAATCACTGTACAATGGCCGGATGGCCATCCCGATGACATAGACACTCTCGTCGAAGATCCTCGAGGAAACCTCTTATGGTACCGGAATCGAGATACGGGAATCATGCACCTTGACCGAGACGATCGCGGAAATTTTGCGGATCAAATTTCCTTATCTGGCGCCAACTACGAAACACTGATTAATCAGGAAACGGCGACCATTCGCATTCTTGCTCCTGGTGAGTATGTGGTAAACGTTTTTCATTTCCAATCAAACCGACTTACCCCAGTCCCCGTTACCGTTAAAGTCGAAAAATTAAATCCATCGGTAACGCTCGTGTCTTACGACACTCTCTTATTGACCGGAATGGGCGACGAAAAAACCGCTATTCGATTTGAAGTAGACGCCAAAGGGAAAATCCTAGATACAAGTAAACTACCCAAACCATTGTTGAGTACGGCAGTTCGAGTCAAATGACGGGAACCATTTTAATTCTTACCTGCTCGTATGTCGCTGTGGCCGCTCTACTCCTCAATCTAAATCTTTCCTCTTCTCATTCTCGACTCATCAAATTCAGTTCAATTATTCTGGTTACATGTCTTTATGCGGGTGCATGGCATGGGTCATTAAATTTACTCGGGTGGCCTAGTAAAGAGAAACTTCCTGAAGCCTTCCGTGTCCACTGGATCTTTCTTGACGAACCAAACAAACACTCTGAAGAAGAGGGCGGAATCTATTTTTGGATTAGACACCTCGACCAGGATAATTTTCCGATCGGGGATTTGCGTTCTTTCAAGATGCCTTGGGACAGAAAAATGGCAGAATATGCGCAAACGGCACTTGAAGAAATTGAAGGAGGCACGCCTATCAATGGTTTTGCCGCACGGAGTGAGGGTACTGACGAGCGCGAAGGTGCAAGGGGGACAGGTACGCCCGATGCGGACGGACCTATGCTTACCAACCCTGAAGGCGAAGAACTCGCATTCGAGTTTAGACGAGCCCTCTCGCCACAACTTCCACCAAAAGGACTGCCTGACCTGTAAGAACTAAGAAAAATCGAGGCTCCTCCGCATAAACCTCGAGTATTACTGCACGTGACTCTCTCTCCTCTTTTTAGAAAGACAATCTATACGCGAAATAATAGAATGAAAACAAGACCGAAAGACCGATTCCCAAAGATGCGTAAGCCCGCATAGCAGTACTCGGTCGGTGTTCCACTGGCATGCTTTTTGACGTCACGAGCCGGAGGTTCAGCATCGCCAATACTGGAGCGGTCAGGAACGCAACTATGGTTGCTGCATCGATGATAATCGTAAAGCTTCCGACAAACACGGCATTACCAAAAATCGAAAACACGCCCAGACCTAAAAGGCTTGCAACAAATATCGTATCTTTACCCTCTTTTCCATTTAAATCCGACCCTCTCAGGGAAGAGACTGTTGCAGAGATCGTTCGGGGTACTGCGTCCATAACGGCTAAAATCGTTGAGAGCATCGTTGTTAAAACGGCAACAATCACCAAGGGTCTTGCCCAACCTCCTAGCGTCATCGAATACATCTCCACTAATTGAGTTGAAAATACACTTCCTTTGTTACTCAAAGGTATCGCTGCCCCATACATCACAGCGGCTCCGAGAGCTAGAAAACAAAGCGCGAGAAAACCAGAACCAAAATAACCGATCATTAGATCTAAGCGTGCTTCAGATACCGATGGAACCCGATCGGATTCGCGATATTTCGCAACGGCCCAAAGAGAATACCAGGCGGAAACTTCAATGGGGGCGGGCATCCATCCCACGAGCGCTAGAAGAAAAGCGAGTGGAACTATCAGGTTTCCCTCCATCATCGGTACCATTCGTATCGTTTGAATATTAATCAGAGGAGTAGACGCTAACGTTGCAGCAACCGTCGAAACAGCAAGAACAACTAGAACTGACTTCATCGTTTTATCAAGAAGTCGATATCCTCCAAAATAAATTAAAGCGACGACAGCAGAGGACAGACCGACTACCCAGGCCATTAAATTTTCGCTTCCTCCAAAAACGAAAGCAAAAAGAATCGCGGTAAAGCGAATCAAAGCAACTCCAGCAAAACCACCTGTTAAAAGAGTCGCCGATAGAAATAACAATAAAGCCCATATCCCTATTTCTCGATAACCGTGAACCAGGTCTTTTCCTGTTGCCGATGAATATCGTGAGCCAAACTCAAAAAAGGGGAATTTTAGGAGTAGTGCAAGAAGGACAACACCCAGCAAGCCAAGGCCAGCCATTGCGCCAGCTCTTGTAGCTTGAACCAGATGTGAGGTTCCAATTGAGGCTCCAGCGTAAATCAGTCCGGGCCCAAGGACAGTCCCCACAAATTGCCACTTGTTCAGCTTGCGAGGACCGTCCATGGAAATTTATGATTAAAGGCTCAGCTTGCTCAAGAAGCCCCGCAATTCGTCGTTGAAATCAGACGGTCTCTCTAATTGATAGAAGTGACCAACATTCTCCACGATTCTTAATTCCGCATTCGGAATATTGTCAGACAAAAACTGATTTGCCTCTACCGTAGTAGCTTGATCCTCAACTCCTGCAATTACGAGAGTCGGCCTCGCTATATTGCCAATCGTCGACGTGATATTCCAATTGAAGACGCCACTAGGATCACTCGAAGAACCGACGAAGACATCTTCTGTAAAATTATCGTCCGTCATGTAGTAACCGCGCAACAGATCCATCAATTCTGGCTTATCTTTCTTGCTCTTCTCGGAGAGAGTACCTTCGAGTAGCCCCGCAAAAGCCGCCCGCCAATCCTGCTGAAATGCTTCTCCAGCTTCGGGTGGCATCCCTGCTGCCAAATTGGTTGCACTGCTTAGGATGAGGTTACCGATAACTCTCTCAGGAGCATCAAGATTAACCTGCATCGCAATCATCCCGCCAATTGAGTTACCGACTAAAACTGCCTTATCTATTCCCGCGTCATCCATAATGGCAATGACGTCTGCGGCCTGTTCCTCTATGGCATAACCCGCGGTTGGTTTATCGGAGCTACCGTGACCTCGATGATCAACAATAATGCAGCGGTAGTTTTCTGCAAAAGCAAAAGTCTGAAAATGCCAAATGTTTCTATTCGTGCTAAAGGGGTGAAGGAAAACAATCGGTGTTCCTTCTCCGTAGGATTCGTAATAAACTTTGACATCGGTTCTTTTAATATGGGGCATGAGTGATCTCCTTATAAATGGGGAAACGAATTTTCGCTCAAAAAGATTCTACCAAAAAAAACGTACTCGACAGCAAAGAAACCCGGAACAGAGTGAAGTGCACTTGCAAATTAACAGCGATGAGCGCGCTATAGCCGAGGAATTTATTTAATATCATGAGTTGCTTATGCCGTAAATTTTCTTAGCAGGTGTTTTAGGGTCTTTAGTCCGAAACGGTTGGTGCACG
>DKAI01000024.1:0-1870 GCA_002450755.1 Deltaproteobacteria bacterium UBA6930 | reverse complement strand
TCATATTAAGTTCGATATTTTTCGAACAACTTTCCATGCGAATTTAATACAAGTCTATGGTTAAATGAATACAAACTAAATCAGACTTTCTCGCTTGCGTTCAAAAAGAAAGTGCATCCTTACGCCAAACGAAAATCGGAGGACCAATGACTACTAAAATAACTTCTCTTGAATCTGCATTTAACGATTGGCGAAACGCCTTCAACACTGGAAACTTAAATGAGGCCTACGGCGTAATGAACGAAGACATGGTGATCTTCGATGAAGATATACCTTGGAGATTTTCAAAAACAGACTTCGTTAAACACATTCAGTTTCATGGGCCAAACTGGGAATCGTTTGAATGGGTAGCCCGAGAACTTCGCTTTCAAATGCGCGGGGGGACTGGTGTTGTTTCCGGATATGCAACACTTCGAGGAAAGCCGAGAGATGCAGGTTTTCGTCAAAGATTTATGGGCTTTACTCAAACCTGGATACTTGAAAACGAAAGTTGGAGTCTAGTCGTTTGGCACCAAAGCCCTCTCCTTGGGCAAATCGAAGGGGCTTCTCCCAGTTAATGCCAGTTGCCTTGACTCAATGGTCGAAGAAATACCTCGACTGAAATTGATGTTGGCTAGGATTGTGGTCTATCCCTTGAGCCCAAAACGCTTAGCCAGAAGCCGATATGACTCGCATCGACTTTCAAAATCATGGCAGACCGTGACAACAGAAAATTCATCCGTTTCAAACTGTTCGCTCAACAACTCCAGCTTCTCCTCTACCTCATCCTCAGTTCCGAGTACACAAATCTCCTGAAATTGCCCCACAAAGGCCTTTTCAGAAGACGAATACGGGTAAGCACTCGCATCCGTTACAGATGCAATGGGTTCTGGCACTCCTTTTGCCAATAGCAACCTTGCCAACCCTAGGCTTAAGGAAAGATCGTACGCACGACGCGAGCTCTCTGCGCAAATTACCTGAACCGCGAGCATTACTTTAGGTAGTTCAGAAGAACGTGATGGCTCGAAACGCGTACGATAAGCATCGACAATTGCCGGGCCATGATCAACCGAGGCTCCAAAAAAATGGGCATACGCAAAGGGAAGACCTCGTTCGGCAGCAAGTAGAGCAGAATCTATTCCGGAACCTAGCAACCATACTTCTGGAGCAGTTCCCTTGGTAGGTGCCGCTTTAATTCCAGCAAACGGATGAGAGTCTTCCTGTCCTGGACCTAGGTAGGAAACAAGGTCGTCAATCTGTTCAGGGTAATGCCGAACATCTCGAGCCTCGTCCGGATAAGCGAGTGCTGCAGCGGTACGAGGGTCACTTCCCGGAGCCCTCCCCAAGCCCAAGTCAATACGACCAGGATGAAGAGACTCTAAAACTCTGAAAGATTCTGCTACGTGAAGTGAGCTGTAGTGAGATAGCATTACTCCACCGCTACCAACTCGAATGCGATTTGTTTGTGCTGCAATCGCGCCGATCAACACCTCCGGTGAAGTTCCCGCAAACCCAGGTAAATTATGATGTTCCGCAACCCAGAACCTTTCATAGCCCAAGTCATCACAGAGAATTCCCAATCGAACCGTTTCTGAAAGTGCGATTGCCGAGCTTTCACCCCGACGGACGGGTGACTGATCGAGGGCACTTAAATGTAATCTTGCCAAAGAGGACCTCGCTTCTGTCGCTATATTAAAAAGAGCACCGACGATAAAAAACGATGAGCTAACAATCTAACTTTAAACAAACAACAAACCTACATTGCCCATTCGTTGCTCCCGTCGCCTGCAACAGTTGTCCGCCTCATGATTCTTCGCTGGCGCCGATCCCATTCATATCCTCGGTGCAAAACACAGCGATTGTCCCAGATAACCAGATCTCCCACCTCCCA
>DKAI01000120.1 GCA_002450755.1 Deltaproteobacteria bacterium UBA6930 | reverse complement strand
TTCCTCGGCATTACTACGGGCTCCGGCAGACGCCTTACCAAATCGATTCGGTAAAGACAGCGCTAGTACACATCGAGATTTAGTCAAAAAAGCCGGTATGCCCTACACAGAACTAAATTTGCCATCCATGGTAGTTGACCTGGATCGAGTAGCCGATGTCGCTGCTCTTCTCGCGAACCCCGGAGCCAAGTACACAAAGCAAGTTCTCAACGGGTTGGACCTGGAAAGGAAAACATGAAAGTAACTCCGTCCATATCGCTGTTCCCTATTCTTGGAATTCCATTAATTACTCCACAGGATGACTTGGCACTTGTAATAACCAAATGTGCCCAGAAGATCGGCCTAGAATTAAAAGACGGGATCCTCGTTGTCGCTCAAAAAGTGATATCCAAGGCCGAGGATCGACTCGTCTCAATGTCGAAAGTAACGCCAAGCGAAAAGGCTCGGGAAATTGCTCGCGAGGACGAAAAGGATCCTCGACACATGGAAGTCGTCCTCCAAGAGAGCGAGGCAATTGTACGCCATGGTAACAGAGTGCTCATAACTGAAACTCGCCATGGATTTGTTTGCGCTAACGCTGGTGTGGATCTGAGCAACGCGCCTGGAGAGGACATAGCCGTGTTGCTTCCGTTAAACCCAGACGAGTCCGCAAACCAACTGAGAAAGGGATTAGAAGAGCTAGGAGGGCAGCGTCTCGCGGTTGTGATAACGGACACATTCGGGAGGCCTTGGAGAGAAGGGCTTGTGGACGTCGCAATAGGTTCATCTGGGATCGCACCTATCGACGATTTTAGAGGTCAGACAGATTTGGCCGGTCGCGAATTAGTCGTAACAACTGCAGCAACGGTTGACCAGCTCGCTGCTGCGGCAGGAATGCTTATGCAAAAGGACTCGGGCATACCAGCGGTTTGGGTGACTGGAGTACCCGTTACTGGGGAGGGTTGCGTAGCAGATCTAATCCGTAATCCCAGTGAGGACCTCTTTCGTTAAGCCAATGTCCTCATTTGTTCTAAACCAGAATTAATCCCCTGCCATAATTTCTCAGTACCCTCGCCCGTTTGGCTGGAAGTAACGACAAGTTGAGTCGGTTCTAACGCTAGCTTGCTGCAAATGCCACGTAGTGCCTGTTCTCTCCGTCCAGGTTTTATTTTATCAGCCTTAGTTACTACTACGAGAACAGAAATTCCACGAACGGTTAACCAGTCCAGAAGCCTCTGCTCATCTTCTCCAGGGTTCCTACGAATGTCTTGCAGCAGAATGGCCACAGCAAGGGGCCTGTCGGAATCTAAATAACCCTCTACTAAAGGTCTCCAGCTTTTACTCTCCCTTTTAGAAACTTTCGCATAGCCATACCCTGGAAGGTCTACAAACCAGATCCGGCCCGTACTTCTATCCACACTATAGAAATGGATGAGCCGAGTCTTGCCCGGTGCTGAACTCGTATATGCCAGCTTCTTTCGACCTACAAGACGGTTTAAGAGAGAGGACTTGCCCACATTAGATCTACCGACAAAAGCGACCTCAGGAGCCTGAGGCCAGGGTAAATTTTTGGAGTCAGCTACAACTGGCCCCACCTCTGCTCGCAAAACTTTCATCCCAACACCTTTTGCAAGCGAATAAGCCCCTCATCAATAGTTTCATCAGAAACCGCGTAACAAAACCTCAAGAAACCCTCAGCTTCATCTCCAAAATCAATCCCAGGCGTCACGGCTACTCCTGTCCGTTCAAGAAGAGAAAAGGCCAAGTTACGGGAGCTTTCTCCAAATTTTTTGGCACCGGCTAAAACATAGAAAGCTCCGCGAGGCAATACTGGAATAGAAAAACCTATTCTTCGAAGTCCGTTTACCATGCGTATCCTTCGGGCATCGTACGCATCTCTCATTTCCCCCAAAGTTGAAAACCCGTCACGAAGCGCAGCAATTCCAGCACGTTGGACGAAGTCACTTACTGAAATTAAGGTATTTTGAGCTAAGGTATGGAGTTTCCTTACTGCTTCTTCAGGTGCAATCACGTACCCCAGTCGAAAGCCTGTCATTGCGTATCGTTTGGAAAAACCATCTAACACAAAACTTGGAGAATCTAACCCTAAAGCGGTACACGAAGGCGCCTCGTCGTATAATAATCCATCGTAAATTTCATCAGAAACGATTGGTAAACCCAAGTTTGACAATTCCTGATAAACACTCGGCTCCTGAACTGCCCCCGTCGGATTCGCAGGTGAGGAAAGAATCAAAGCTTTTGTCCTCCCCGTCATGAGCGATTTTACCCTGCTTGCTTCTATCCGAAATCCCCTTTCAGGATCGCAAGGCACATAGACAGGAACCCCCCCAAAAAACCTAACAAAGTTCGGGTAACAGGGATAATACGGTGCTGGAATCAAAACCTCGTCACCTGGGGAAACGAGCAAAGAAAAGACGAGGAGCATTGCGGGTGATGTACCAGGAGTCACGATGACTTGATCAGGATCAACCTGAATTCCCGTTCGGGACTCCTTTTCCTCGGCGATGGCTTCTCGTAGCTCAAGAAGCCCTCTGCTATCTGTGTACCGAGTCCTGTTGCTCCCCAATGCCTCACAGGTAGCGGTTATTGCACAGCTAGGCGCCGCAAAGTCAGGTTCTCCGACTTCGAAATGGAGAATCGATCTCCCCTCTGCCTCAAGAGCAACTGCTCGCTCAAACACCTCCATTGCAAGGAACGGAGCCATCACGTCGGTTCTATCGGAAAAGTAGGTCACCTTGGCTGGGTAGCGCGCGGCCCACACATGTCAACAATCATTCCAGACGTAACGAGTCGAGAAGAGAACTCTTTCGATACCTAGTAGTTTGACGCCAGCGCCTGAGCCGGATAGCTTGGAAGCCAGGGAGAGCGTCTTGTCAAACGGAATACGAATTAGCATTGGAGCAGGCTTAGTAGCTGCCTTGCTCGTATGGTACGGAGCAGGAGAGATTCGTGACGGATCCTTCGTGTACTACCAGAGCCTGCAAGAATTCTCCTCGGAAGGAAAACCTGGAGAATCCGCACGCGTACATGGATACGTAGCGAAAGGATCTATTCGCAGATTGGTCTCTGATAAGCAGGTGGTTTTCCAGGTGCAAAACGACCCTATCCAACCTGAGATCGCGGCTGGAGAGGTTCTGGACGTGCTCTATGCCAGTCTCGAAACACCTGACCTTTTCAAAGAAGGCGCGGAGGTAGTAGTGGAAGGGGTACTAAACCGAGAAGGCATCTTCATCGCAAGGAATGTCCTTGCTAAGTGCCCTTCGAAGTTCGAAGGGGTGGGTGAAAATGAAAAGGAAAATAACTCTCTAACCAAAGCTCTCTGAACCAAACCTTTTAAACTTCAGAAAGCACTTCAAACGAGACTTCTTTGATTACTGAACTTGGATTTTACGGCCTTCGCCTAGCATTCGTTGTGTCGATCATCGGGATTGGCGCAGGGATTTACTCGGGCATTCGACGGCGCCAAGACTTTTCCAAGGTATCGGAACGCGCACTTTTATGTGTATTTGGACTTACTTTTTTCTCTATAGTCTCTTTATTCGTAGCATTCATAGAATCAGATTTCAGGTTTGCCTACGTCGCAGCCCATTCGGCAAGGAGCATGCCACTTCCCTACCGAGTCGCTGCTCTCTGGGGAGGACAATCGGGATCACTCCTTCTTTGGCTTTTCATTCTTATTAGCTACGGAGCGTTGTCAGTTCGAATTTGCAGAAAGGCACACGCCTCTCTCTTGCCCTGGGTAACATCTATAATCCTTTTTAACGCAGCTTTTTTTCTCGTTCTTCTGAACTTTATTTCCAATCCATTCGACCGAGTTCCCATCGGAGACCTACTATCAGATGGCGCCGGATTGAACCCCCTACTCCAACATCCCGTAATGATCATTCACCCGGTTATGTTGTACATCGGCCTAGTCGGCTTTGTTGTTCCTTTTTCGTATGGGCTGGCCGCCTTAATAACAAATGACCTAGGTACGGCATGGCTTAGAACTACTCGACGTTGGACCCTGTGGTCATGGACGTTCCTTTCGATTGGTATCCTGTTGGGGGGGCGATGGGCTTACGAAGTTCTGGGGTGGGGCGGATACTGGGCGTGGGACCCCGTCGAAAATGCATCCTTGATGCCCTGGTTAGCAGGTACAGCTTATTTGCACTCGGTCATGATTCAAGAAAAGCGGGATATGCTCAAGATTTGGAACCTTGCTCTTGTGGGCCTTACCTACAGCTTATGCCTTTTTGGAACCATGTTAACTCGCAGCGGATTAGTTCAATCCGTCCATGCGTTCGCACAAACAGAAATTTTTGGGATTCTCTTTCTGGGCTACGTGATGCTCACCGTCTTTGCATTTTTTGGTTACTTATTGCGCAGAAGCTCCCAACTAAGAAGCACTCAAAGACTGGAATCGGTAGTTTCGCGCGAATCGGGCTTCTTGCTTAACAATTGGCTCTTTATGGGAGTCCTCTTAGTTGTATTTTGGGGCACTCTTTTTCCCAAAATTACTGACTGGCTTACCGGTCGCGAAATTCTTCTCGGGCCGCGATTTTTCAACAGCTTAGTTACCCCACTCGCTCTGGGTCTTCTTTTTCTAACCGGAGTTGGCCCACTCGTGGCTTGGCGACGAGCCTCGTGGCCAAACCTTCGGAAACAGCTGCTTTTTCCCTTTGGTGCAGGAATCGTTACACTGACCTTTCTTACTTTTATCTTTGAGATTCGGGAATCATTCTATCCTATTACCACCTGGAGCCTTGCGACCTTTGTAGTGGCAGCAATATTTCAAGAATATTTTCGCGCAATCTCAGGTCGCATGAAAAATGGGGAGACTCTGACCACTGCTTTAAAAGTGCTTTTCAGAAAAAACCAACGACGGTATGGAGGATACATAGTTCACCTTGGCATCGTATCCATGTTAATTGGATTTTCGGGGTCGGCCTTCGATCAGGAAACTTTAGAGAACGTGAAACCCGGGCAAACGATTAAAATTGCGGATTATGAATTGAAATATCTAACTGCCCGACCAATTCCTGAGCAACATTACGGTGGCGCCGTTGCTCGCCTCGCCTTGTATGAAGAAGGAGTACCCCGCGCGATAATGACTCCCGAGAAACGAATGTACTGGCTGGAGCAGCAACCGGCGTCGATTCCATCGGTTTATTCGACAATGACTGAAGATCTTTACGTCATACTGACCAACATAGAAAGTAATGGATCAGCTACCCTGAAAGTCTATCTTAACCCTCTAGTGAATTGGATCTGGCTCGGAGGGCTTATCTTTGTTCTCGGCGCACTTACAATCCTATGGCCTCATCCCTCCAGAGAAGGCATTACTGTAGAGCAATGACTGCACGTATCCTGTGTATTTTTATATTATGTTTTCTTAGCTCGACCTATTTAAAGGCCCAAGAACTTCCGACTTCAGCCGAGAATCCCGAAATTTCAGGACGGACAATCCACGCTAGTAGTCGGGAACCTGTCGAAGGTGTTAAAGTCGTACTCTACACCTTCTCTTCCTCAGACCAACCCGTTCTCTCGGAAGCTATTACCGATAACGACGGCCGATTTCTCTTTAAAAGCACCTCAAACTCTCCGGAAGTTAGCTATTTGCTCGGAGCGCGATACAAGGGAATACCTTTCCCTGGAGCTCAAGTTTCATTCAACTCTGGAGAGAAAAAAGCTTTTGTAGAAATAGTTGTCTCCGATGCTCGTCCAGACCCTTCCGGTCTAAAGATCGATGAAGTTGTCTTTCGCTTTGACTGGCAAGGGAGAAGGTTAATCGTGAACGAAGAGATCCACCTTACTAATCCCCTTACTGAAACTTTTTTCGTTACAGAAGATATACGTGCACTCGAACCCCCTCTTTTCAAGGTACCACTTGCTAACAATGCAGAGAACATTGCCTTCCCGTTCGGAGTAGATCCAGAAGGCGTAATACGAGGACCCAAAAATCTGAATTATTACGGGCCCATTTATCCCGGAAAGCAGATCTTCAGGTTTGGCTTTATGGTTAACGCAAAGGATCAAGAAATAAGGTTGAACCTTCCGCTACCGAAGAATGCGAAAATTACAACTCTTTTAAATCCCAATCAGGGACCTCCGCTGAAAACATCGAAAAGCCCCTCCTCCGTAGTTGAAATTGACGAGCGAGATTATCAGAGTTACCAATTTGACTCCGAGAGTGACAGTCCCATTCAAGCAAGCTTCGTATTACCGGATGCCGAGCCAGAACCAGACAGAGCCAGCATTAAAACGGGGAGATGGATAATAGAGCGCGATCCCGTAATCATACGGTTGAACGAAGAATACAAAATTCACGTAACTGGAGCAGAGTCTGTTTACCAGCCATCAGGGGGCCCCTTGATCAAAGTCGATCTCCCCGATGGTGCAAAAAATATCCGATTCTTAAGCGACGGTCCTTCTACTGAAATGCGGGTTGATCAAGATGGAAGCTTGGCCCTCGACGGTCCACTTCACCCCGGAGAGACCATCCTGAACATTCAATACGAAATACCCACAAAAGGCAGTTCGACCCGCATTTTACGTAATGTACCCTCTGCTATTGAGACATTAGAGTTATTCGTCGTCGATGATGGTCAGACCCATGCCTACTCACCACAACTCCATCGCAAACGCCCAGTAAAGACCGCAGATCGGAACTACATAAGTCTGGAAAGTTTTTCTATTGGGAGTGGGCAGATTTTGGAGCTTAATATCGATTTATTGAAAATTTCAGAAAACATGCCAAAAATTTTAGTCCTCTCTTGTCTCCTAGCCGGAACGTTAGGCATAGTTTTTTTAATAAGCTCTCCTTTATTAGGCGGGAAATCAACTTTAGACGTTTTAAGTGAGAGCCCCTTGGAACGAGAACAGATCGCGCTACTAGCCTCACTAAGAGATCTCGAACATGATTTTGAGACAGGAAAAATTTCAGCTGAAGATCACCGTCAACTGAGAGACTCACTTAGGTATAGAACATCTCGAACTTATGAAGAGACGTCCAAGTTAGGGACAGAAAAATTTCCGGAGACATGTGCGAACTGCGGTGAGGTACCCCCCCAGGAATCACTTTTTTGTCCCCAGTGCGGAACCCGGCTAACTACATGACAAACGTGCTGATAGATAGTGTCGGTATTTCAAAAAGCTTCGGGGAGCGAACTGCACTACTACCTATGAGTTTAAAAATTTCATGTGGCGACAGGCTCGCCGTTCTAGGACCGAATAGTGCCGGAAAGTCTACTCTCCTGAGATTACTTTCTGGTCTTTCGCGGCCCTCTACAGGGTACATTGAAACAGCTAGTACAGGACCAAGCCGCCTACGTAAAGATCTTCGTGGAATTGTTGGCTACCTCGGGCACTCAAGTATGCTTTATCCCGCACTTAGCCCTCTTGAAAATATCGAATTCTCCGGAAGGCTTTACGGTGTTCCTCATCCAAAAGAACGTGGCACTTTCCTTTTGAATGAACTCGGTTTATTGGAATTTAAAAACGAACGAGTAGGAACCTTATCGAGCGGCGTATTAAGGCGTGTCGCAATTGCTAGAGCTTTATTGCACGAGCCAAAGGTCCTTCTTCTCGATGAACCATTCGCAGGATTAGACTACCGAGCAGCAGAAATCCTAGAAAACCTACTAAGCCAAATTTCACATTCCTACAATGAACGCGCACTTGTACTCGTTAGCCATGACTTGTCGGGAGCTGCTCGATTGACAAATAACGCTCTTTTCTTATCTAAAGGAAACCATACTGTACTTGGCCCTCCCACTAAGGGCGACTGGTCCGAAGCATATCGTCACGCACAGAACTCTCTTGAGAAATCGGAATGAATACTTTTCTAATCATCCTTTGTAAGGACTTGATGATTGAGTGGCGGACCCGCGCACGCTTCGCATCAATGTTGATTTTCGGAGTCCTCGTAGTTGTAATTTTCTACTTCGCGGTTGGAGTAACAGTCTCGGAACTGAAAACTCACTTCATCCCTGGACTCCTGTGGATGGCTATCTTATTTGCATCGATGATCGGATTGAATCGATCTTTCGCCCTCGAAATGGAAAATGATGCAATCTCGGGCCTGGCCTTAGCTCCTACCGATCGAGGTTTCATTTTTTTAGGAAAAGCATCCTCAACAGCGATTCTTCTCTTTTCGAATGCTGT
>DKAI01000197.1:3674-13127 GCA_002450755.1 Deltaproteobacteria bacterium UBA6930 | reverse complement strand
ATTACGTGCTCAAAAGTCCACAGCGACTCGTAGCCTAGGTCTTCGGCAAGCTGACCAAATTCAGTCAAATAATTCTGTGACATATAAGCGCCCGAATTCACAGGAACAATTCCGATAGATAGTTTCACTTAACCTCCTACAAGGAGAATGCGAAATATGGCATATCTTTCGATTTGGGACTTAGGCTTTAGTCCCACGCACGACTCTTCCTGGACGTGCTTCGGTAGGCACGCCGTTTTCTTGGACGATTTCCCCACTTACTATACCAGCGACGTAGCCTTCTACGGATTGCAAAAGGCGGGGTTTTTGTGCAGGTAAATCGTAGACCATCTCTGGCCGCGCTAATTCCAAATTATGAAGGTCAATAAGATTAATATCGGCCTTCATTCCAGCTTCTAGGGTACCCCTGTCTTGCATTCGAAAAAGTCGGGCTGTATCACGTGTCTGTTTTTTAACCACGAACTCTAGAGGAAGATGATAGGTATGCTCCTCTGCACAATCCCTAACCCAATTAGTCAACATAAATGTTTGCGCACTAGAATCACAAATAGTGCGCATGTGCGCTCCAGAATCACTTCCTCCCATAACTGTTAGTGGATGGCTTAGCATTTCGTGAAGGGCATTGCGATTTCCATCGGCATATCCAGCAACGGTATACATCAAAAAAGAACGTCCATTGTCCTCAAGGAGCAGATCGTAGACCACTTCCCGTGGATCCTTGTTTTGTGCGCTAGCGATTGCGGCGATGTTTTCATCTCCTTTAGGAAAATAATTGAGAGACTGACCCATCGGAAATGTCTTCGCCCATGTTGAAGACTGTTGATATAGGAGAGACATACCCGCACTGTTCGGATCCTCTTCTCTTAAAAGGCGCTTTTTCACTTCCGGATCTTTTAATCTTTCCATTTTTTCGTTATGAGCCAGACCTTTAAGAGGTTGATACGTTGGTAGATACTGGAAGGGATTCTCCCCCTGAAAGCTAAACAAGATCGTTACCGGTCTCGCGAAAACCTGAGGGGTGACAAGGGTACCGCCTTCGATCAAGCGGGAACATCGGTCAAGCAATTCACGCCAAACATTTGGACGCGGGTTTGTTTGGGGTAGTAAAAAAGTGACGGGACAGCCAGTTACAGCAACTTGCCGCATTAGCTCGAGTTCTCCTTCTAGATTCTTTCCGGCCATTGCGTCGTTCACAACTTCCATCACACCTTTACCCGTTTGTGCGATAGCGGACCCTATTCCAACCAACTCCTCCGTACTCGCAAAGGTGCCCGGGATCGGCACACCTTCCGGGGTTGCATGGACCATCGTTCGAGAAGTGGAAAACCCTAGTGCTCCTGCTTCGACCGCTTCCTTGGCAATTTGAGCCATCTTTTCTATATCTAGCTCCGTTGCTAATTCATTGTCCGCTCCCCGTTCCCCCATTACGTAAAGTCGCAGGGGCGCATGTGGTATTTGAGTGCCTATGTCTATGGATCTGGGAATTGAATCTAAAGCATCTAGATATTCAGGAAAAGTTTCCCATTGCCAATTAATACCTGCTGCTAGTGCCTCTCGAGGTATATCTTCGACACTTTCCATCATCGCCATTAGCCATTCTCGGCGAGCCGGGATCACTGGCGCAAAGCCAACTCCGCAATTTCCCATAACAACCGTGGAAACTCCGTGTGACAGAGAAGGAAGCAAAAGGGGATCCCAGGATACTTGGCCATCGTAATGTGTATGGACATCAACCCAGCCAGGAGTAACTAAGAGTCCTTCCGCAGCGATTTTGCGATGGGATACCCCAAGGTCTTTTCCTACAGCAACTATTTTTCCATCTTGAACGGCAATGTCTGCCGTGAAGGCTGGCCTACCTGTTCCATCTACAACCGACCCATTTGAAATTATTAAATCATGCATAGGCTCGGTGGTCCTTTGTGGTCAAGATAATTTCTTTGGTGAGGCACAACTGCAAGAGTGCTTACCTTAGTATTCAGTCTCTACCGTTAATGCTCGGATTCTCGCCCTGAAATTTTCAATGCGCGCAGCATTTCTTCCGAAATCACTTTTGCCTGTTCGCGATCTCGATCTAACTTCTATAGCAGTACTCGAACATCGCGAATGTTTGGGAGTTGGACATCGTGGAGAGTTATACATTTTTACCGAGATGTCGTCTTTAAACCTAAATACACCCGTTTCGGCTGTTGCTTCGAAGGTATAAAAATCGGGGCGTTGTATTTGTATCGTCCAATTTTTTTCTTCGGCTACCCCTAGAACGATTGGAAAGTTCTCAGCTGGAACGCCGCCTGCAAAGAAAGTCGTCGTATCTCCATATGCAAATTCATGTCGTTCTATTTTTTCCTCGGAAAAGTTCCAGTCTCCTCCTCTTCTTGGACCGACACTAAAAGCAGGTGGAGATCCTGTGTTCGTGGAAATGTCGGTCAGGAAAGAAAACTCTTTAGAAACTTCGCTTGCGAATTCACCAGGACGGTAGGCGATCGCATAGAAGGCATCGACTCCTGCGAGAAAACAAGAGGAAAAACTATCGCAGTCTTTAGGGCTAGTACGGAACCCTTTGGTTATAGACACAGTTAGGAACAAGATGGTTATAAAAAATGCCAAGACGGAAGTTATTGCTGTCCACCCTCTTCTGAGATTTTTCTTCTTCCGTTCTCCTAAGAGGCTCGACAAACCGAGTACGAAAGAAGCGATCCCTAAGCCGAGGCCGGTTAAAAATACATTGAAACCGTTAATCGGTGGCACAAGCCCTAGGTGAGCCAAAGAGGGGCCTGCTGCGACTAAAACAACAGATATCGATGTGAGGGCGATCGTAAGCCGGCCCCGAGTAGATGTCGTCCTTGTGGAAGTCATTATTCCATTGTCTCCTTGAGCCAGTAGGTCACATCTGAGTTCTCTTTGAGCCACGCTGTGGCTCGATTTTTCCCTTCCAAGATCCCAAATCGATCGATAAGAAATTCCCCGGTGGGAGTTTGATAAAGAACCATTTCTTTTTGAAGTTTCGCAGCCTTATCTAAGACACTAGACGCTAGTTCGAACCAGACGTAGGCTGAGATGTAGTCACAAGGAACTAAGTTTCCGTAATTTTCAATCAGCTCACTTCGGTATTGTGCGTCCAGGTCTCCGCGATCCGCCTGGGCTTTATTTCCAGATACATAAGTTTCCGAGGTTCCTCGCCCGAAAAAATTCATAACCCCAAGTTCGTATTGAGCCTCGAGATGCCCCTTATTAGCCGCGAGGTTAAAGTAAGAGAGCCCTTCCTCCTCTCTGCCGTCCTGTAGGAGCATTTTTGCGAGCCTATAATGAGCTTCAACAATTCCATTCGCAGAAGCAGCCCGATACCATTTTTCTGCTTCGAGTAAGTCCTTCTTAACTCCTTCTCCACTTAAGAGGGCTCGAGCTAAGCTGTACTGGGCATCAGGAAGTTCTTGTTCGGCGGCCTTTCGGAACCAGTCGACCGCTTGGGTCGCGCTTTGTTCCATACCATTTCCATGAAGCGTCATTAATCCCATGTGGTATTGCGCCAAAGCGACTCCGTTTGCAGCTTCTGTTTTAGTGAGATCATGCAGGCTAGGGCCAGTGTCACATGCGATTGTAAATGTCGCAGCCGAGGCGATTGTAAATATTGAGAGAAGCCTAGAAATCTTTTTGCTCCAGGATCTGTAATTAAAGGCTCTCACTTTACCCCCAAATTCTCTGTTACTTCTGTTTTAAGTCCGTTACGGGCATCTTCGTTTACTCCGCACAGACCGTTTTTAAATCTCTGCTCAGTGCTAGGTTGGACGATAGTGATCCTTGGAATTACTAGGGAACACTCGGGCCTCCTGACAGCACGTGTAAGTTAACTAATCCCCGCGCTCGACCAAAATGTTTCTCTCGATTTATGGGTTTTGTAGGTATAAGAAGACCAAATTTCCAAAAGAACACGTAACCTACTGAAATTATTAAAAAAATAGCCACGCCACTTTTAAACTTTAAAGTTACAATGAGGAAACAACCCTTAGATTATCAAGAACTGGAGGTTTAATGACGAGCTTGGAAGATAAAGTCGCGATTGTAACTGGGGCCGCCCGAGGGATCGGCAAAGGAATTGCCATTCACTTGGCTAGAGCAGGAGCAAAGGTAGTTGTAGCGGATGTTCTTCCAGAAAGAGACGCTACGGTGCTTGAGATTGAAGCTGAAAGAGGCTCTGCCATCGCAGTGGAGACGGATGTTTCTAAAAATGACTCTGTTTTGAATCTCGTAAATAGAAGCTTAGAGGAGTACGGAAAAATTGATGTCCTCGTGTCTAATGCCGCTGTCGAAAGTCGAGGCGTACTGGAGGACGTGAAGGAGGAAGAGTGGGACCGCTTATATTCAGTAAATGTGAAGGGACTCTACCTCTGTTGTAAACACGTTCTTCCCCATATGAAGGAACGAAGAACGGGATCAATCATTGCAATAGGATCAGCGACATCGGTCAAAGGCTTTCCTGAGTTTGCTGCATATTCCGGCACCAAGGGAGCCGTGCTTCAGATAGTTCGCTGCCTTGCTCTAGAGGTGCGTGCGCTTGGAATACGCGTTAATTGCTTATGCCCGGGTATGACCGATACTGAAATGGGCCGAGCGGCCATGGCAGCCTATGGAGATGGAACCGACCAAATCATTGTTGATACGCAAGGAAGGTGGGGGCTCCCTGAAGATCTTGCTAAAGCTGCAGTCTTTCTTGCTTCCGAGGATTCAGAGTTTGTTACTGGCCAGCCTATTCATGTTGATGGTGGGCTTACCACTTAATTAGCCGGTAGAAATCACTGAAAAATAAAAACGTTCATGAGCTTCACACCGTCATCAGCTTTAGCTTAGGGAGCAGATTGATGAATCCTAATTTTGAAATGATTGAAACTAACGGTGTAACCCTGCGCACGGTTGTGGAGGGAAGTGGTCCGCTGGTAATTCTCCTGCATGGCTTTCCCCAATGTTGGTATCTCTGGAGGCATCAAATCGAACCGATTGCGCAAGCAGGTTTTCGCGTCGCCGTACCAGATCAACGCGGGTACGGA
This sequence comes from Deltaproteobacteria bacterium UBA6930, assembly GCA_002450755.1. GTDB lineage: Bacteria > Myxococcota_A > UBA9160 > UBA9160 > UBA6930 > UBA6930. Next base: position 8,088 of record DKAI01000197.1, on the reverse strand, counting down.
GGGAGCACCTGTCCTCCTGAGGTCCGCGATTATAATATTCTAGAGCTAACGGCCGATATCGTGGGGCTTGCGTCCGCACTAGATTCTGAGGAGTTTTATTTAATTGGCCATGACTTTGGATGCATAGCCGCGTGGAATATTGCACTCATTTACCGAAAAGAATGCAAGGCGGTGATGGGACTCTCCGTACCAGGGTGGAGAGTTGATCCCCGAATTATAAATCCTCCTGGAATGGAAGATCGGTATTGGTACATTCGAGAATTTCAAACTCTAGAAAAGCCGGAGGAGCTTTTCGAGAGGGATCTAAGGGAGACTCTCGCTGGCCTCTACTTCTCGCTCTCTGCCGATGCTCCCAAGGCCGCCTTCATGAAGCAGCTGGAGCATAAGAAAGATGCAGAGCTCTCGGACATTTTCCCGGCACCTCAAAAGCTTCCCCATTGGCTTACTTCCGAGGATCTTGACTATTACGTCGACCAGTACAAAAAGAGCGGCTTTCGCGGGCCGATCAACTGGTACCGAAATATACCGGCAAACAAAGATTTAACTCCCGAACTCAAAGGAAGTCGATTTGTTCAACCGGCTGCTTTTGCGGCGGGATCAGAGGATGCTGCCTTGCAATTTGATTCCAACTGGCAATCTCGTTTTGAAGCATCTTTTGATGACCTGCGCTTCCTGGAAATCCTACCCGGCGCCGGACATTGGCTACCTATGGAAAAACCGAGAGAGACAACTAATCTTATACTTCGTTTTCTCCTCAATTTATAAAAGGATATCCATGTTTTCACCAAAGATTCGATTAATAATTATTGTTGGCGCAACCATTTACGGTTTGACGCGACTTGGAGAGGGAGCTCAAGACGGATACTTCTTGTTGATTGCGGCGGCGGTTCTCTCTATAGGCCATCTTCGGGAAAGACATCTAAATAAGAACAAATGATCCGGTCTATTCATCGCCAATCGTCAATAATAAAAAGCTCGGGGGAAGAGAACGGATGACCACCCGGTTTTACCATCGAAATGCCAGTAGTGATTGGCTTATACCCTTTCTCCCGAAGAACTCTATAGGCATCCCGGCGGCCTGCATTAACCCCAGCTACCAGAGTTGTTGATCCTCTGGAGATGGCTTCGGCCTCACACAAATCCAGGAGAAGCTGAAACTCCGTTTTAGCGTCACTCTGATTCGCACGGACCGCAGCAAACTTGAGATAACTTGTTTTTGATCCAGCCTCACTACCCTTACCCGAATGGCATAGCGCAAAGGAATTTCTCGTTTCAGTAACCAGAACACTCCCTTGACCTTCTCTGGCAGCTCCCAGTAACTCCTCCCTTAAATTGAGGCCTGGAAAAATGCTCTCAGAAACGACCCGACAGTCGGTTAAGGTGTCCTCTTGCACAGTTCTAGGTGGTTTTTTTAAAGATTGGTCCCTTTTGTCGATAATCTTATTCGGAAGTGATTTCGCTAAAACTATTGTTAAGTAGCTGGAGTAAAACCCGAATTTTTCATACATCGAAATATGTTTGAGGCTGTCAGGAAAAGTGAAGAGCCCACAGGCTTTCACATGAGTTGCAGTTAACAGATCCATAACGGGCTCCATCAACTCGCCGGCGAAGCCACGACCCCAATAATCAGGATGGATACTCAAGGGCCCAAAGAAGCCGAAAGTGCCCCAGAGAGTGGCTACGTTACTCCCAATCAATTCTCCTTCCAAAAAAGCTCCAAAAACCCGATTCTTATCAATGCTCCAGCGGGACCGTACATAGGAAGAGTCGCCTGCAAAGCGCTCTGGTTCCTTCAGACCGATAAATGTTCCGAAGGCCGTCTTCATGATCAAATCCGCCTTTTTGGCCTCTCCTGAAGAAATCTGACGAATTTCGAGTTCTGACATTTTTCATTTTCCTTGGTTTACCCACAGGTTACCCGTAAAAGCTATAATAGTAGTAAGCAAAACACCGCTTTTCCTGGAGGTCTTCATGAATTCCCTATTACCCTTGGGTTGCATTTCTGCCGACTCCCATATAGTCGAAGCCCACGACACTTATCGAGGATTCATTGATTCCAAGTACCGAGCAGATGCCCCCCACATCGAGAGAGATGCGAAAGGAAACGATGTTTACGTCATTCCTGGCATGACCGACATTATTCCCTTGGGTCTCGTTGCCGGCGCCGGAGTGCCCTCAAAGGACCTAGCTAGTCGTCATGAAGGCTCGAAGTTCGAAGACCTACACCGGAGCGGTTGGGACCCGACCTACCGAATAGAAGACCAAGACCGCGACGGTATTGCTGGGGAGGTTCTCTACGCATCGGTGGGAATGGTTCTTTGCAACCATCCAGATTTCGAATACAAAGACGCTTGTTTCCACGCCTATAACCGCTGGCTCCAAGAGTATTGTGGCGGTGCGCCGTCACGGCTATTTGGGCTAGCACAAACAGCCGTAAAAGATGTCGACTCTGCAATTTCAGACGTTAAGAAGGCTAGAGAAATGGGCTTTGTCGGTATGATGATGCCAGGCAATCCCCAAAGTGAAGATTACGATCACCCTCAATACGACGCATTGTGGGAATGCGCTGCAGACCTTGGAATGCCGATTTGCTTTCATATCCTCACATCGAAAGGTTCTGATATAAACACTGTTTTCGAAGGTGCGCGCGGGAATAAAATCAATGGGTTTATGAATATTATACGTGGCATTCAAGACATTATAGGCATGCTTGTCTTAGGTGGCGTCTTTGATCGACACCCTGGCTTGAAGATGGTCTGCGCGGAAGGTGACGCGGGCTGGCTTCCGCACTACATGTATCGGCTCGATCATGCCTATGAAAGACATGGGTTCCATATCGGAACCAGAGAGCTTGATAGGCCGCCGAGCGAGTTTATCCGAGAGAATATCTACTTCACCTTCCAAGACGATTGGATCGCCTTTAAGAATACGGGAGAAATGAACTCCGAACGACTTATTTGGGCAAATGATTTTCCGCACAGCGACTCTACCTGGCCATTGTCGCAGGATCTGCTTCGAGAACATACCAAATCTCTAACTAAAATTGAGAGAGAGGCCATCCTCCGAGAAAATGTCAAGGAGCTATTCGGACTCCCGTGCTGAACTAGCACTCGCAGATACCCTAGCTTTCGATATCTATTTACTCGATTTCAAAACCGTCGTACCCACTAGCGGCACTCTCGGAAAGAGATTCCCTGTAAGCCGGTGCTCCGCCTGCGTAAAGCAAGAAAACTCTAGTTTTCCCTGGAATATTTGTGCCCATGAACCAAGAATTCACTTCTTGTTTTTCAAAAAGAAAGCCCTGAGTAGCAGCTGCGCAATGCTCTACCCAATCCTGTTCTGCCTTTGAGGTGGCTTCAATGTTCTTGTGACCTTTTTCTCGAAGGTATTCCATACAATCTGCAGCAAAGTCAACCTGAAGAGCGCAGCACGTTGGGGTATTACAGAATACTGCCCCATTTGTTATGAAAAAATTGGGGAACTCCGGCACTGCTATTCCCATTACGCTACGAGGTCCCTCTGCCCAGGCTTCACGTATCGTTGCTCCGTTTTTCCCTCGGATATCCATACGTGTGAGTGAGCCACTTATGGCATCAAAGCCAGTTGCATAGATGATGACATCAAGCTCAAATTCCTCCTTCTCTGTCTTTAGGCCTGTTGGTGTTATTTCTTCAATCGGGTCGGACTTAACATCCTTTAGTTTCACATTTGGCTGGTTATATGCCTCGTAGTATCCCGTTTCTAAGGGGAGCCTCTTCGTTCCGAACGGGTGATCGTTTGGACACAAAAGCTCAGCTACCTCAGGATCATTAACCCGCTCACGAATCTTCTTTTTAGCGAACTCACCCATCAAATTCGCTGCTTCTTCGTTAGTGAAAATATCGTGGAAATTCCCAAACCATTTTTTAAAACCGGGAGCAGCCCAGATTTCTTCCCAAAATGCCTCTCTTTCTTCAGGCGATACGTCGAGGGCAGATCGAGGATCTGGTTCGTACATGAATGCAGCAAAATGTTTGTCCATTTTTGCCTTGATTTCCGGGTAGCGCGACTTGATATCCGTTTGCTCTTCGTCACTAATTTCAGAATTACGTAGGGGGCAGGCCCAGTTCGCAGATCTTTGGAACATTGTTAGATGCTTCGCAGTTTTTGCAACTTCCGGGAAGAGTTGGATTGCAGTAGCACCACAACCGATAACACCAACGCGCTTATCACTAAAATCTTGTTCTTCTTTCGGCCAATGAGACGTATGCCAGTAGTCACCCTTAAAACTTTCGATGCCTTCAATTGCAGGCATATGAGGCTGAGAGAGGATTCCAACTGAAGCTACTAGAAACTGTGCCTTCGCGGTCTTCCCATCTTCGGTAGTTACAGTCCATCGGTTTTCTTCTTCATTGTACTCAGACTTCTCAATACG
>DKAI01000197.1:0-3300 GCA_002450755.1 Deltaproteobacteria bacterium UBA6930 | reverse complement strand
TATTTTTCTGTTTCCGGTTGGCCCGAGTAATGCTCCTTCCAGTCCCACTCCTGTTGAAGTTCTTCTGAAAAAGTGTAGCCGTAGATGTAACTCTCAGAATCGAACCTTGCTCCGGGATATCTGTTCCAGTACCACGTTCCGCCAACGTTTGTTCCCGCTTCGAAGGTTTTTACCGAGAATCCAGCTTTCACTGCTCTATAAGTCTGGTAAATCCCTGTTACGCCGGCTCCAATTATGATTACTTCGTACTCTTCAACAGCAGACTCTGATCCCATGATATCCCCTCATTGATAAATAAAACCCAGTATTCAACGATCGAAGCTTCTCTTCCTCTTAATTGACGAGCTATGGCTTGCCTGTCTTTCGAGCTAGGACGAACGCAGATACCAAAGAAATCCTAGCGGATTCAGATGATCTTTATGCGACTAAAACTGGGTGCTCGTCTAAAAAACCCGTAAACCGTTCGCATAGGGCACCTATACGGAGCACTTCAGCATCTCCCCATTGGGCTCCAAAGAGTTGAAAACCGAATGGAACGCCTTTTCTATCCAACCCTCCTGGCAGACATAAAGCAGGTAGACCAGCCAGGTTCTGGGGCGCTGTGAAGCGAATAAGCGCCGCTAATTCACTATCCGTCGATTGCTCGTACTCGGCAAGAGTAGGAGTCGTTCTTCCCCAAGATGGTGCGATGAAGACGTCGATTTGATCAAAAGACTCGTCCAACTTGGCAGAAAACTCTCGCCTAGCGCTATTAGCCTTCACATAGTCAAGTGCCGAGAAGCTTTTCCCGGCTAAAAGAGCATCTCTTAGACCTGGTGAATAATCTTTGAACCGATCCTCGGGAGTCTTCGAATGGACAAGCGCGGCCTCGCTCGAAACAATCACAGGGAAATTCGCTACCGCCACTTCGCTAGACGGCATGGGCAGCTCCACGATCGTTATCCCTTCATCCCGTAAGTGATCTACCATCGTCCTGATGCATCTGGTGATCTGAGGGTCTACGCCTTCCGTACAGTACTTCTCGTCAAAACCTACCCGTAAATTATCCGTAGGCTTGCCGACATCCTTTCGAAACGAAAATGGGGGATTCTGGTTTTCTCTACCAGCTTCTCTTCCCACCGACTCTAATAAAAGGGCAGCATCCTCCACTGACCTTGTCATCGGTCCTACATGATCCATAGTCGGTGCTAAGGGGAAGATCCCTGAAACACTTAAGAGATTTTGAGTGGGTTTCAATCCCACTAGGCCGCAACACAAAGCAGGGAAACGAATTGACCCCCCGGTATCCGTTCCGAATGAAGCACTACACAATCCCGCTGCAGTTGCTACACCTGAACCGCTTGAAGAGACCCCAGTCCATGAATTTTCATCCCAAGGGTTAATCGGGACGCTTATGCTCTCGTGGTGGTCCATGAATGCAGCTTCAGTCGTAGTTAGCTTCCCTACAATTGCCCCATCAGCCTCCCGCAATTTAGCGGCAATTTCGCTGTCCTCACCGGGCAAGAAGGGATCTAGAGCTACAGACCCCATCCTGGTAGGGAATTCTTCTGTTGCACATATGTCTTTTAAGCCTATGAGAGCACCCACCAAGGAACCCACCGACTCACCTTTCTGAATCAAATCATCAATCCGTTTTGCCTGGTCACGAGTATGATCAAGATCTGTCGCTACAAACGCATTTAGTTGCGGATTAAATGATTCGATTCTTCGAGCAATATGATCAAAAAATTCTGACGCGCTTAATTTTTTCGCTTCGATCAACGAAACTGTCTGCGTTATTGTCAGCCAATGTAGTTCTTCATTCATGTGTATATATTGCAACAAAAATAGCCATGATCACAAAAGTTTATTCGCCCATTCTTTCAACTCACGTCGCATTAATTTTCCTGTAGGTGTTAGAGGGAGCTCATCACATAGCTCTACCCGATCAGGAATTTTATAGCTAGACAAAAATCGCTTGCAATGAGAGACCAGAGCACCTTTGTTAAAGCGAATTTTGCTCTTAGGAACAACGAAAGCGACAATTGCCTCATCTACCTTATTATCGGGTTTTCCCGTCACCCCTACCGAAGCGACCTGCACATCTTGCTGTATGATTTCTTCTACTTCAGCGGGCGAAACGTTAATACCGGACCGTTTAATCATTTCATTACTTCGACCGGCAAAGGTTAGGCGCCCCGCTTCATCCATTGAACCAAGATCTCCTGTAAGAAAGAAACCATCCTCACTGAAGGTCTTGACGTTATGACGAGAACTTTCTCCGTAATAACCCTCAATAATATGCCCTGAGACCTCTATCGAACCGACCTCTCCTGGTTTAGAGATTTCGCCGCTAACGGGATTTCTAATTCTAAGACGGGTTCCAGGAAGAGGTATTCCCTGCGTCTTACTCCGGAGTTCAAAAGGCCAATCGTGGGGGGTCACGGTGCAATTGCCATAGGTCTCAGTACTACCGTAAATGTTACAAATCGATTTCACTCCTAGACCTTCGGCGGCGTTCTTAAGGTCCTGCGGCGTTCCTATCGTAAGCCCAGTTCTAAGTGTCGAGACTGCCCTTTGAGAAAAAGAAGAATGGGATGTAAGAGAGTTGGTAATTGCGGGAAGCGTGTATATGGCTGTACAACCCTCTTCCTCAATTAGGCTAAGAGCCAATCCGGGTTCATAGAGCTCTTGAAGAACCATACAAGCACCATGTGAAAATATTGCGGGTAAAGCGTTTATAGAGCCATATGACCAAAAGAGTGGCACGGGGACAAACACCCTATCTTCATTAGTCAGGCCCAATCGTTCACCAATATTAAAACCGTTTTCTACAATCGATTCATGTTTTAAAGGAACCGCTTTCGGCCGAGAACTGGATCCAGATGTATAGAGCACTGTAGCAACGTCATTGGGCTGTCCAGCGCCTCTGCCAGGAATCTTCGATTCTATGGTACTGGAAACCGAAAAGTCGCTTTCTTTTCCAATCTTAATTATTTGAAATTTTTCAGGAGATAATCCTTGGATTTGAATTTCATTCAAATCTTTAAGAAAGTCGCGACCTCCGAAGTTAGAAACACTAAAAACCCAGTTTACCTTCGAATCATCGATGAGGAATGACAGCTCACTCTTCGTTGACCAGGTGCTAAACGGAACAAGCGGTACACCCAAATAACTTGTAGCAAAAAGCACCTCAAGCCATTCGCATTGGTTAGGTGCCCAAATTCCTACGCGATCTCCTGGTTTCACACCGCGCTCCTTCAACGATTCGCCTAATGCCTGGGACCTTTGGCGGATTTCGGAGTACGTGTGTTTTCCATC
>DKAI01000155.1:19172-20048 GCA_002450755.1 Deltaproteobacteria bacterium UBA6930 | reverse complement strand
GCGTTAAAAGGGACCCTAGTAAAAGTGATTTGAGCGTGGTTTGAGTACGGACTAAGACGGGGCCTGCTTCGAGTGCCTAAAAGAAAGAGTCGATTCCCTAATACACTAATAACACAGGGTTTTTGAAAGAGAATCCGAGTCTTACCGAGGGAGTTCACTACCTTCGCAAGTCTCTTCGTAGGCCACTTTTCCTTCTTCTCGATTATGGGCCTTGACTGATCAGTCTTCCTAGCACAGCCAAGAAAATTGTGTTTAATGCAAACAAGATCGATGGAGAGGTTGCATAAATCTTCAAGCTGTCTTCAAATGGGGATTCAACCTGTTTCCTAAAGGAGTGTCCAGTGGACGAAATTGGCATTGGAGTCTTTCAAGTATCAACAAGTCTTCCCAGCGGGGATCCGGCGGTAATCGCAAAGCATGCAGAGGACCTTGGTTTCGAATCCTACTGGGCACCGGAACATACTGTAATTCCAGTAGGTTCCGCTGATGTATACCCAGGAAAGCAAGATGAGGAGCCCCCACCGGCCTATCTCTTCAATATGCCGGATCCCTTGATCGCTCTGACCCGAGCTTCTGCCACAACTCAACGAATCCGTCTGGGAACAGGGGTCAGTCTCATTCCCGAACGCAATCCTCTCCTAACGGCTAAAGAAGTAGCCTCTCTCGATCACTATTCCGGTGGTCGTTTCGTGTTTGGAATCGGAGCAGGCTGGAATGAGCCCGAATGCCGAGTGATGGGCGGCGACTTCGAGCACCGTTGGACACAGGTAGAGGATGCCATGTTAGCTATGAAGGAGCTTTGGACAAAGGACGAGGCGGCATACGAAGGGAAGTACTTTTCCTTTCCTCCCGTTATTTGCAAACCGCAACCAGCCA
>DKAI01000155.1:0-18871 GCA_002450755.1 Deltaproteobacteria bacterium UBA6930 | reverse complement strand
CAAACCGCAACCCGCCAGCAAACCGCATCCTCCAATTCTACTCGGAAGCATAGGCTCGCCATTTGTCCTTAATCGTGTAGTTCGATGGGGCGATGGGTGGGTTCCCTTTAGCATGGATCCCAAAGAAATCGCCGATGGTAGGGAAAAGTTAAACGAGCTAGCCACGAAAGCGGGTAGGAACCCCTCGGATATAGAAATCGTGTCGTTCTCTCCAACGGGATTCTACCGAAAGGCTTCCGATGTAGCCGAACTCGCAAAAGCCGGAGCGGACACACTCGTAATTTGGCTAGATGGCCAGGATGAAAAGGAACTTCTTAGCGAACTCGATGAGCTTGCTAGTGAACTTCTTTAGCTAGAAAGGAAAACAAAACGAATGGCAACCTACACGTTGCTTCATTTTACTGAAGGCATGAATTCTGCTGGTGTAGTTGATTACGCTCAGCGACTCGAGTCTCTCGGTTATGACGGAGTCTGGGTACCCGAATTGACTGGCAGAGAGCCTATGGCATTAGCCGGGTTTCTGCTCGCTCACACGACGAGGCTTAATGTCGGTATTGGGATAGCAAATGTTTATGTCAGAGATTTTGTGGCGGCCGCCCAGGCTCGAAAAACGTTAGGAGAACTATCAGGCGGGCGGTTTTGGCTTGGCCTCGGTGTTTCTCACCCAATTTTGGTCGAACCTCGAGGACATACCTTTATCCCCCCTACCAAGGCATTAGGAGAGTACCTTCGCGGTATCCACGCAACGGAGCCTGACGGACCGTCGCATAGTGAATCCTCACCAATCATCTGTGCCGCTCATGGCCCTAAGCTTCTTGAGATTGCCAGAAATCAGGCAGATGGTGCTCTGTGCCTAAATCAGCCAGCCGAGCATACAAAGCGTGCAAGAAAAATTTTGGGACCCGACAAGAAGCTTTGCGTCGTCGTCCGCACTTGTTTTGAAGAAAACCTATCTCATGCCCGCTCTCTCGCTCGACATGCATTAAATTTTTATATCGACTTGCCTGCCTACAGGCGTACTTGGAAACAGGCTGGATTTGAAGAGTCGGACTATAAAGACGGAGGAAGTGATCGTCTTTTGGACGCCATCTTTGCGCTGGGCGATATCGAGTCCGTCAAGCAAAGGATTCAATCGCATGTAGACGCAGGTGCGGATGAGATCTGCCTTTATCCCATAAATCCTCGTGAAGTTCTTGCCCCCGGGCAAGTCGGAGGCTTGGACCCTGATTGGGAAGCTTTGGAGGCTCTAGCGCCTGGTTCTTAAAAAAGAATCACACCTTAATTTGCAAAAAACATACCAAGCGCGAGGTATCAATACCTCGCCATAACCGGAGCAACTCAAATGTCCTCACAGCCAAATATTTTAACTGGACTCAAAGTTCTTGACTTAACACGGGCTCTAGCCGGCCCAAGTTGCACGAGAATGTTTGCAGAAATGGGCGCCGACGTGATCAAAGTCGAGGCAGGACCCGGTGGCGACATGGTCCGCGGAATGTCCAAAATTGGCAATGAACGCAGCCTCTACCTTGTACAGCAAAGCTTGAATAAGAAAAGTGTTTGCGTCGATTTTCACAACCCTGAAGGTTTGGCCCTTGTTAAGGAGCTGGTCGCACACGTCGACGTCGTCGTAGAAAATTACAAACCAGGCGTCATGGCTAACATGGGTATGAGTTACGAAGAACTTAAAAAGATCAAATCCGACATCATCATGTGCTCTATTTCGGCCCTTGGTCAAACAGGGCCCCTTTCCAGTAAACCGGGTTACGACTACATCGCCCAAGCTTACTCTGGGGTGACCTCTATGATTGGAGATCCGAATGAAGCGCCTTACATCCCGTGTGTTGGATTAGGCGACATTAGCACTGGAGTCACCGCCTCCGTCGGAGTACTCGCTGCGCTGCGATATCGGGACCAGACAGGAAAAGGTCAGCACGTAGATATCGGTCTCTTAGACGTCTATTACCAATATCACGAGGTAAATGTACACCAAGCCAGCGCAAGCAAAGGAGCGATAAAGCCAACCCGCACAGGACGACACGTTAGTTACGTAGCCCCAGCCGGCGTCTTCCAAGGTAACGATGGTTGCGCCATGATCATGGGCTTCCTGCACCATTGGAAGGACCTTTGCGCTTCGATGGAACGTCCTGACCTGCTAGATCACGAGATTTACGGCAACGACGCCAAGCGACTGGAACATCGCGACGAGGTTATCGAAATAATTGAAACGTGGCTTAAGGGCTTTCCTTCTGTCCACGATGCAGTTGCGAAGATGGAAGAACATGGCGTCCCTTGTGCACCCATTCTTACTGTGGAGGAAACAATCAACCATCCCCATTTTCGGGAGCGAGGCACGGTAAGAACAGTTGACGATCCCATTGCAGGAAAATTCGATATGCCTGGCCATCCAATTCGTTTTTCCGATTTCCCAGATGATCCGGGATACGTAGCCCCCACACTTGGCCAACACAACCAAGAGGTTCTTTCTGAGGTCCTAGGAAAAAGCAAAGAAGAAATCGACGCCCTAGCAAGCAAAGGAATCCTAATCGAAGGACCGAATTAGAGCACGACGGAGCCTCCCATGACTACAGAAGGTGTCTCCGAATGGAGACGCAAGAACTGCGTGATGTACAACGAACAACCCCTCAAGTTGGGGCTATTCGGGATTAATGTCGGAAACGGCTGCACTGTTTCTCATGCAGAGACCACCTTCGAGCCATCCTGGGAACACAATCTGGAAATTGCAAAAAGAGCGGAGCGCATGGATTTTGAGATGCTGGTTGCTGTGGGCAGATGGCGCGGTTTCGGGGGCACAACAGATTTCAATGGCGAGAACCTTGAAGTTTTTACTTGGGGGGCTGCACTCGCCGCTCACACCAAAAAAATAATGCTTTTTCCAACTTCTCACGTACCTACTATCCATCCGTGCCTGGCTGCGAAGCAAGGAGCAACCATCGATCATATTTCAAAAGGAAGGTTCGGACTTAACATAGTTTGTGGATGGTTTACCCCTGAGATGGAAATGTTCGGCGCTAAGCAATTAGAGCATGACGAACGTTATGTTCGAGCTACCGAATGGCTCCATGTAATAAAACGAATGTGGAAAGAACAAGACTTCAACCACGAAGGAAAATATTTCAAAGTTAACCAGGGATACTGTCTTCCCAAACCGATACATGACCCGTTCCCAGTCCTGGTAAATGCTGGCGCCTCACCCGCTGGAAGGAAGTTCTCTGCCGAACACTGCGACTTTAATTTTATCACACTCAACAGTTTGGAGTTCGCAAGAGATATGGTGCAAGAAGTTGGAACTCTAGCTGCAGAATACAAAAGGCTCTGCGGTGTGATGTCTTTTGGCCAAGTGATATGCCGAGATACCGAGAAGGAAGCTCACGATGCGATGGCCGAGATTCTTGAAAAAGGGGACTATGAAACAGCCACCACTATCCTCAATATCTTCGGAGTCGAGAGCGGTACTGCTCCCGAAGGTTTCGCTGATCAACAAAAACGCTTAATTAATGGTTGGTTTGGGTACCCACTAATCGGAACTCCTGAGCAAGTAGTTGAACAGTTCTTAGAAATAAAAAAGACAGGATTGGAAGGCATGTGCCTTTCATTTTTGGACTATAACGAGGAACTTAAGTACTTCGATGACCGTGTAATGCCTTTGATGAAGCAAGCCGGTCTACGTATATAAGGTTCTAGTAAAATAACTGTCCTCTTTTTTAGTTTTCAGCTTACAAAAATGAAAAGACTATACGAACAACGCCGTCACAGATCGACAGACGTTGTGTCTGAGAATATTCACAGTTTTTTTACGTGCCTAGGAGCTCTTTAGCGGCAGCAACTACGCGTTCAGGTTTAAGTCGAGTCATGCATTTGTGGTCGATCGGACATAGCTTTAGATGACAAGGGCTGCACGATACGTCCTCTCGTAAAACCTTTTGACGTTTCATAAGATGTTGCGTATGACGCGGATCCGTTGAACCCATCACTGTAATTGCCGGTGTGCCGAGGGCCACAGCAATATGTCGTGGTCCAGTGTCATTCGAGACAAGAAAAAGGGATCGTGAAAGCAACGCAACGAGTTCCGATAGGGTCACAGTGGGCTGAATCAATATACGGACCGGTTGACTCATTAAGCTTTCCACTGCCTTGGCAATATCTTCCTCTCCGGGTCCCGGTGTAATAACACAAGCTGCATTCAGGTCACGAGACAATTGGTCGGCCGCTGCAGCGAAGTGTTCAACAGGCCAGAGCTTACTGGATCCGAAACTTGCACCGGGGGTCATTACAAAAAGAGGGTCATCCAAGGACAATCCAGACAAATCCAATCGTTGTCCGAGACTTGACCTTGCCCGATTTCCTACAACCAACTCGGTTTCTTCACCATCGTCGGGACATCCGAGGTACCGACTTATTCGCAAATAGCGTTCGACCATGGAAATAGGAATGCGACGACCATCAGCACCACTCGGGGGTCGCAATGAATGAGTAAGGAGTACTTTCCTAAGTAGATCTCGAGAATAACCTACCCTAAAAGGAACTCGTGCTAGAAAAGCGGGAAGAGCTGCGCGGAAGGAATCTGGGAAGATCACTGCCCAGTCAGGCAGTTCTTCACGCAGTGTCCTCCGGATTCTCTTTATAGAACCTGAGTCATATCTCGCGATGGATTGAAAACGGTCGACGCTAGGATGACTTTCAAAGAGATCTTCTAAATGAGGCTCTCCGCACAAAATAATTTCCGCGGTCGGATGCGTTTTTCGAATGGCCCTTAGAGCTGGCGTGATCATCACTGCGTCACCAACCCAGTTAGGGACACGGGCCCAGATCTTCCCAGGTATTGGTGGCGAGCCAGGCACTCTTAGAGGAAATATTCTCCGCGCTCTTCGGAAAGTTCGATCTCTTTTTCTGGGTTTTCAATAAGGTCTTCGATCCACCAATTACTCGTGTGATAGAGGCACGTGACCTCCCTGCACTCATGGCTAGCATCGAAGGTGTCCAGACTCTCTGCAAGGGCAAGACCAGTCTTAGCGGCGTCTTCTTGGCCACTGTAAGCAGTACTCGTACCCAAACGCGCTTTCTCGACTCCTCGATGAGCGGGGCAATTAAATAGCCCCGTAGGCGTCAGGACCTGTCTCAATGCCTGCATGTGACAGGTTTTGGGCTGACGCGTGGATTCCTCCCAATTACCCTCCTCCAAAAGCTTAAGGTTGGTGCTTTCAACCACCTCGAAACTTGTATCCGCAAGTTCCTTAGCCTTATCCACCTCGGTGCGAATACGTTCAACCACTTTCGACAACTCCCTCTCACTCTTCTGGGGATCCATGACTTCCGCGCCGTCTTTTTGCCTCTCCAGGATCGGCTTAAAGGCAATGTAATCAAACTTGTATGACTTTGCTCTTTCTGCAGCCATTACTATTTCATGAATGTTCTCGTTAAGAACGTGCTCCTCACGACTGGCTCCTCCCCAGACGATGATGTAACTAAAACCGACTCGCACATCGCCGTTTGCTTCTTTTAACTTGGGAATCCATTCACAAACGGCATCTAAATCCCACTTCTTGTTCACGGGGTTGTGCATCGCGACAAATAATTCATTGCTGCCGGTGTCTAGAGAAAGTCTTATCCAATCAGGGGACTTCATGTATTGAATCGCTTCTAGAAGACGATCACCTCTACTTCCATTGGAAACGATCGAGACCTGTAGATCCAATTCCTTCAGAAATTTCACAAAATCGGGAAACCGCGGGTATAAAGTTGGCTCTCCTCCACCGATAAGGATTACAGACCGTAGACCTCTCTCCGCCATGAGCCTAATCGACTGTTTGAGCTCTTCTTCTTTATATTTATGCTTTGTGTTCAAGATATCCCAATCAATACAATGCGTGCATCGATAATTACAGGCTGTCGTAAGATCCAAATTTATAGATACAGGAGAAATTGCAGGCGGTTCAGGAAGATCCTCTCCATTTTCGCGAGCCTTGGCCAACGCACGTCGCCACTCGAGATAATCTTTTACCTGACCAACCACGCTGGGCTGCCTAAGTTTTGCCGTAAAATTATGAATTGCGTGAGCCAAAGTTAGTCCCCATTTAAAGCTCTTTAATGAGCAACCTTAGTCGACCGCATATTTGCGATGACTGTTGTAATCAACAAACGCCTCTACGAGCTCCTCAAGCATCACCATCCGAGACTTTAGTTCTCTTGCCTCAGTAGCCTGGGGCAATTCCGTCTCATCATCGTAGAGAACCGTTGTGCTTTCGATTCTCAGCTGGAGTTCTCTCGCGAACCGGGCAGCCCTTAACGTTAGGGGGTCTTCCAAGGCTATCCGTCGACCTCTATCGCTAAAGAACATAGAGTAATCGCTCATGTCTACCAGCCGTTCTGCCACAAAGCCGTTGAGCGAATAACTTGCAATTCTCGGTTGCTCAACTTGTTGGACCAAATCCACACTGGCCGAAACCGCAGCGGAGCCTCTTACAAATTGAAACGAGACAGATATCCCCATCACCCCTGAAAGGTTATACCGCTTAAACGTAGGGCTTTCAACCCGACAATCCTGTTCGGATGGGTCAAAATAGGCTGTCCAGGCCTGCAGAAGGCTCAGCGGGTGAGAAAGCGAATCAACAATCATTTCGAGGCCTTCAGATCGAGGTGAAAGACGCATCGAAAACTCCCTGGGACGGCAGTCCAAGGCCTCTGGATGAAGCTCGAGAAAGCCCTTCAAGGTCTCGGGCCACTGGCTGTTCTCCATGAGAAGTAAATTTTGACGCCCGAACTCTTCAATCAGTACGGTCGCATCGACGGAAGGATTACCGTCCCCCCATACCAAAGGCTTCTCACAAAAGACGTGCAGTCGATTTCTGAGAGCAGCTTCTAGAAAATACTGATGAGTCTCCCTGGGAGATAAAATTGCCAACGCATCCAGATCCTCTGCTTCGAGCATTGAACCAAGATTAAAATAACCCCGTGCGACGACATTTGCGATCTCAGTCAATTCATCGGATGCAGCCTTTACATTGGATTCTTTAGAGCAGAGAAAGCACGAAATTTCGGCACCTGCACCTTTGAGCGCTCGGGCAACAAAGGGCCCCAACCCCTGCCTTAACCTTCTCGGACCAATAATCGCAATCTTAGGGACTAACAATTGCTGCTCTCTAGGCCAAGCGATGAATAGCGTTCCCTCAAAGAGTCTGGCAGCTCATCCAAATAACAGTCTAACTGTGGAATGTAACCCAGCGCATCGGCCAATCGCAAAAGCGCAACCTCTGTCTTCATATCGGGAATTTCTGCCCTTCTGCACCGCTCAATCGCTTGTCTGAGTTCCACAAAAACTACTCGACCGACCTCCTCCATCGGCCCACCATCTCCAGGAGGAGGATCTGACATAAAATTTTGGGCATGACCAAAGCAAAAATAAAGTTTTTCGTCACTAATACCGGGACTGGGGAAACTTTCGCCCCCAAGAGAATGAAAGTCATCGGGGGCAATCAGGCAACCAACCTCCTCCTCTGCCTCTTTGGAAGCGCGGGTCGCAAACGTGCGCGTAAACGCTCCATCACCTAGCTCGATGACACCCGCGACGACTTCCAGCAAGTGTTTATAATCCTTTGTATCCGCCTGCTCGAACACCTTAAACTTTCTCAAATAAATGGGAGGCCTCAAACTCTCCCGAAGAATCACATTGATCTTCCTTTTCTCATTCTTTTGATAAAGGACTGCCACCACCGCATCACTGCTCTCCCTAGAAGCTATGTCACAGCTGTAAACTCTTGAAGTACTTCCATCACTATAAAGATTTTTAAGACGTAGTCGGGAAAGACGAAGAAATCCCTCGTCACAACTACTTTGAGATGTACGATCTTCTACGATTTCAATCGAATCCAGTGAAATTTCTCTCACGATTGGCCCACAACTCCGTACCTTAGAACCCGCATTGGAAGTGCCCTAGACGGGAGCATCTTACCGAAGCCACTTTGGTGGTCGCTCTGACATATTGTGCCATTCTTTATTAACGATGGGAGTTACTTTTAAAATTTAGAGCTAAACAATCGCTGAATAAGGAAGTCACGCTAGAGTCAGCGGAAATGCAGGGAACACCCACAAGATTAGAAGGAGCCCCCAACTTCCGAGAGGTCGGCGCAAACACTCCCGGCCTTCTCGAGCTAAAGCCCCGAAGCCTTCTCCGATCTAGTCATCTAAGTTTTCTTAACAAGAAGGATACGGACACCTTAAAAGATCTAAAAATTTCTCTTTTGTGCGACCTGCGGTTAGATGAAGAACGGCGGAGTCATCCGAACAGAGTAGATCCTCAAACAGCCGCACGAACGAAAAATTTCTGCATTATGCCGGGGAGCGCCGAGGGATTTAAGCAACAGATAATGAGGGGAGAATTGACTCCCGAGCGCGCACACAATGCAATGCTCGAAATCTATGGCGAGCTAGCCAGTGAACAGACAAGCGACTATTCAGAATTGCTGCGTCTGATCGCCGAAGCTCCAAAAGGGCCAATCCTAATTCATTGCGCTGCAGGAAAAGACCGAACTGGTTGGGCCATAGCGCTTATCCTATTAGCAATAGGTATATCGTTTGACGCAATTCTCGCCGACTATCTCGAAAGTCAAAAACGTTTCCCGATCGAAAGTGAGATTCGAGCCAGCCAAGCAGAATGGGCCCAAAAAGGTGCTCCGAAAGTCGGCTCTGCCTCTCTAAGACCCATATACAGTGTCGACGAGCGCTACCTAAAACACGCCCTCACCAGAGCACGTTCACTGAGAGGATCGCTCGAAGCCTATCTCGAGAAAAGTCTCGCCGTAGATGTTCCTCTCCGTTTGGCCCTTCAAGAAAGATTTCTACGAACGCGATAAAAATGCGGGCCTAGCCAGCATTTATTCATTTTTTCTAAAACAGAGCCGCGTCAAGAGACACTCCACCAGGTCCCAACAACAAAATGAGACCGCAAATCGCCGCCAAATTTATCGTGTACTCCGCTCCCGGGGGTTCGTTTGTTATTAGATAACCGCAATCTTTGTGACCCAGACGGCCCGCAATTACCATCGTACCTATAAGAAGTGCGCAGGCAGGGCGAGTAAACAAACCCAGCGTGATCAACACACCACCCACAATTTCCGAGAGCATCGCTATTCTCGCTTGAACTTCGGGCATTGGAACTCCGAGATCAGTCAGCCAGGCAACAAACCCGTCCATATCGCCTGTCCCTACCAGGCCGAGCTTTCCCAAGCCGTGAACTACAAAGCAAATGCCTATAAAGAAACGAATAAGCAAGGTACCCACATCCAATGCCCAGTCTGGTCGTTCAATCAAAACACCACTAAAATCCATTTTTCCCTCCTAAAGATTGCAGGTTCGGCTTGGACCGAACCCCAGGTCAGTATACCCTCCTATGGACCCGCTTCGGAGAAGACATGAACTGGAACTTTGGTGACATACTTGACGGCATAGAGTCCGGAATCTCAAAAGATGCGCCCGCGATCATTCACGGTGACCGGACAGTTACTTGGGGAGAATTCTCTAGCCGTACCAATAACTTAGCGAGAGCATTGCAAAATCGAGGACTGAACCCCGGCGACAAAGTAGGGTTTTACGTCAGGAATAGTAATGCCTACCCCGAGTGCCTCGCGGCATGTTTTAAGGCCCGCCTTGTCCATGTGAACGTAAACTTTCGGTACCGTGACAAAGAACTTTGGTACATCCTGGACAATTCCGATGCCAAGGCTGTTGTTTACGATGCCGAATTTTCCAACGAAGTCGAAGCTCTCAAGGATCGCCTCCCTGGGGTAGTTGCCTGGATACAAGTAGGTGGTCAATCACTCAAGTTTTCTGACGATTATGAGAACCTCGTCACAGACGGTTTGGGCAAGGCTCTCGAGGTAGAACGATCTGGCGAAGATCTGCTGTTTGTCTACACGGGTGGTACTACGGGTATGCCAAAGGGTGTGATGTGGCGCGCCGAAGACCTTTGGTTCGCACTGGGGGGCGGAATTAACACCCCTGCCAATCGAGGTGAAGCTCCTGAAAGCATCGAAGCACACGTTAACAATGTGCTGCGAGCGGGCCCGGGCGGACGTCAGATTCCGTGCTGTCCATTAATGCATGGCACAGGACTCTTCACTGCCGTAACGACTCTTCTCGGGGCTGGATGCGTCATCACCCTTCAAAGTCCTGGCTTCGACGCCTCTGAAGCCTTTTCTGCGGTAGAGAAACATCAGGCTGACTCCTTGGTAATCGTTGGAGACGCGTTTGCGCGTCCGATGTTAAATGCGCTCGAATCTGAACCCAACAAATGGGACATTTCTTCTATCAAAGTAATCGTTTCTTCTGGGGTCATGTGGAGTCGCGACATCAAACAAGCGCTTTTGAAATTTAACGACAAAATGATGTTGGTTGATCTATTCGGATCATCAGAAGCTATCGGGTTCGGAACTTCAATCACAACAGCAAAAGGAGAAACCCGGACGGCCAAATTTCAAATCGGAGACAAATGCAAGGTCTTCACAGAAGACCATGAGGAAGTCGCACCAGGAAGTGACGAGAGAGGGTTTATCGCACGTTGTGGCCCAATTCCTGTCGGCTATTACAAAGACGAAGAGAAATCAGCAAAAACCTTCCCGACAATAAAAGGTGTGCGTTACTCCATACCGGGCGATTGGTGCACGGTCGCAGAGGACGGAACTCTTACTCTGCTTGGCCGTGGAAGCAATTGTATTAACTCTGCAGGCGAGAAGATCTATCCTGAGGAAGTCGAGGAGGTCCTTAAGACCATGAATTCTGTAGAAGATGCGCTAGTAGTCGGTGTTCCCGATGAGAAGTGGGGCAGCGCAGTAGTTGCAGTAGTTGAACTCTCGAGCGGATATGAATTGGACGAACAAACGATTCGAGAAAGCGTAAGAGGACAACTCGCTGGTTACAAAGTTCCGAAACGAATTTTTGCCGTAGCTAAAATGTTCCGAGCTCCCAATGGAAAGGCGGACTACAAGTCGGCAACGAGTCATGCAGAAGCTTCTTATAGTTCTACCTAGTTCCGAAATTGTCGGAACGTTCTTAGGTGTTAAGAACGACGATCGCAGACCCAGGTGTTGTCTTTTTCCCTTCGGAGTTCTCTGTCCAGATTTCCAACTCAACTAACTTCTCGTCGGATTCTTCCCATTTTCTTAGAACCTTGCCTCTACAAACAATCGGTTGATCAGGCATATCCATACCGCGATACTGGCAGCCAATCTTCCTGACAAACCCTTTATGACCAAGCCAATTTGATACAAGTTCACCTAATGCAGCGTACTTGAATCGCCCATGAATAATTATAGAACCGATTTCTTTAGCCTGAGGAAATCCGTAATCATGATGCAAGGGATTAAAATCACCTCCCCCTGCGGCATATTTCACGAGCTGAGTAACTCCGGGGTTCTTGTTCAATTCGGGAATCTCACTCCCCTCTTCCAACGAATCCCAAGTCAGTGACATTACTTTCCTCCTAGAACGTAATCACTTGACTGCGTTGAACCGCAGCCACGTTTTCCGTTGCTTGATTTTTGTAAACCGTTTCCGTCGTCGTAATCAACATCTTTCCAGTAGATTTGCTTTCTTTCACTTCCAGACTTGTGATCTTTGTGGTGACCGAGACCGTATCTCCTGCGCAAAGCGTCTCTCGATATTCCGTCTCTGTACCTCCATCCAGGACATTAGGCAGTCCATGGTTGATAGAAGGCTGTCCTTCCGAGGGACCCGAAAAGGTGTCGCTACTTCTTCCCGGAATAAACACCGGAGTTCCAAGGTAGGTAGGTGGAGCAGGTAAACTCCTGTAACCCGCAGCCTTCGCAGCCTCCACATCGAAATAGACAGGATCGGTATAACCTACTCCGCGAGCAAAAGCACGAACACTAGTCGTAGTCAATTCAAAGGTCCAAGCCGGAGACTCCTTGTCAACCTGCGCTTGCATTTCTTCGGTAAGTTCAAACTCTTTTGCCATATTCTGACCTTTCATGAATGGGATATTCCTATTGCACCTGCGTTTAAAACATTTAGCAAGTTAAAAACCGATTTAGATCTCCTGATTCTCATCAACAATTCTTGAAAATTATGTAAGCGCACCACCACAGCTTGACCCGGCACCGGCAGTGCAGCCAAAACAATGCCCATCGGTACCTATTGGCTGTCCCTCAAATCGTGACCAGTCGGAATCGTTCCAAATTGTCTCTTCCAACGATTTCGTTTCTCCAGCAAAAGGCAGTTCAAGCATCTGATTAAAATCACAATCCCAGAGCCTTCCGTCAAAACCGACCGAAATTAGATCCCGGCACATTAGACTCTTTAGGGTACTAGGATTGAAATGGTTTACTAGAAGAGACATATATCCTTCAAAGCGGCCCTCTCGTTCGAGTTCATGCGCAAAGCGCTTTATCGGCATATTGGTGATCGTCAGAAGTTTATTAAATTGTACTTCGAAGAGAGTCTCCAATTGTTCCCTATAAGTTCTTTCAAGCTCTTCCGTTGCGGGAGGCAGCTCAGCACCTATCGGATTGTGCACAAGGTTCAACACCAAGGACGACGACTTTTTCCCGTACCCGAGATCATTTAGAAGCCTCAGGGCGTCAATGCTCTTTCCGAAAACCCCTTTTCCTCTTTGCTTTTCCACATTGTTTAAGGAGTAGCAGGGCAGAGACGCTATCACCTCAACTCCTTCTTGCGCGAGGAACTCCGCAGTATCCTCCTGCCCTCGCTCATACAGGATGGTAAGGTTGCATCTATCAATTACCCGAACTCCCAACCGTTTAGCGCCAGACACCAGCACTCTGAAGTCCGGGTGCATTTCTGGAGCCCCCCCCGTGATATCGAGTGTATCTATCTTTGGGTTCCTCAGAAGGATCTCGAGTACTCTATTTATGTCGCTAGAACTCATCGCCTCTGTTTTTTTGGGTCCACTCTCGACGTGACAATGGTGACACGCAAGATTGCATCGCCGTCCAATGTTCAACTGGAGAGTTTTAACCTCTTTGCGGGTTAATTTCTGCGTACCGCCGCCGAGAGCACGGGATGAGAACTTCTCACCATATACGCCAAAAAGGAACTCGCTCATCGTTAGCAACACCCTCCCGAATTTCCATTTTTGTTAGCCTTATAGTTTGCACCTTTGGTTTCTCGTGGATTTCTCCGGACGCTTCTCCCACAATCAAACAACGAGCGATTAGATTCTGAAACTAGATCGCGCGGGGAAATACCAACGATCTGGTCTACATAGGGAGAGCTCGTAAGAATACCGAAAGTCTTTTCACAGACGGCGGTTCTCTGCCCTCGTTCGAGAACATGATTGTCGTCATCCTCGACTTGCTTCCACGGGCCTCGGTAAATAACAGCATGGTTGCCTTCGTAGCATTCTCCCTCTTTTCCTTTCTTGGCGGTCACAGTCACGGACCGAAACTCGATGCCCTCCACAACTGCAAAGGGATCTTCGGACCATTCGCTCACCTCTATCCCATAAAACCCCACATCGGTGAGCTGACTTAAAAACTCTTGCTCCTCGAAAGCACCTGAGATGCAACCAGACCAGAGCTCGGGATCATCCCGGAGATGATCGGGTACGGGCTCATCGCATACGATGTCTGAAATCGCAATTCTTCCTCCTCTGCGTAAGACCCTAAATATTTCGTGAAAGAGTTGTTCTTTGTCCTCGGTCCTAACTAAATTCAACACACAGTTAGAAACTACCAGGTCTACCGAATCATCGGCCACAAGAGGATGCTCGCGACGTAGGCGGTTGGCCTCATCCTCCATCGCTGATACCTCTTCGGCGTTTTTAACAGGGTTCCTGGCAAGCCATTCGTTTAATAAATCTAAATCGAGCTTTAAATCCTGTATGCGACCCCGCCTGAACTCCACATTGCCAAATCCCAAGTTGGCAGCAACTTTCGGTGCTGCCCTACGTGACAGATCGAGCATTTCGTCGAGCATATCTACACCTATTACTCGGCCATTAGGACCGGAAACCTGAGAAGCGATAAAGCAAATCTTCCCCGTCCCACTGCCTAAATCAAGAACAACGTCACCCTCTTCAACGAACTTAGAAGGATCGCCACAGCCGTAATCTCGTTGAACAACTTCTTTCGGGATAGCTGCAAGATACTTCGCATCATACTCAACAGCGCAACATAAGCTCGGCTGAACTTTTTTCGCTGCAACTCCATACCTTTCTCGCACTGCTGATTCGCTGGATACCGGATTCGATTCAATCGACATGGCGCCTCCTTTTGCAGTTAATTCTCACAACTCCGCTACTCTTCCTTTAATCGATTCATTGTTATGTAAAGGAGATCTAACGCAGTATGCTCACCCCCGCCATTCCTAAACGACCTTTAGCATTAGTTCTCTCGGGAGGAGGTGCCCGGGGAGCCTACGAAGCTGGCGTTTTGTCTTACCTATTTGAAGAAATCCTTCCGATTTGGAAAGGCAAAGTCGAGCTCGATATAGCAAGTGGAACTTCAGTCGGAGCCATCCACGCCGCATACACGCTGGCTACTCGAGGCACCGACAGCAAGAGTAGAGCGAGTATTCTCATTGAAGCATGGGAATCTATGAGGGCCTCGCAAATTCTCCGTCTGAGATTTAAAGATCTTCTTGGCTTACCTCTGCGCGCACTGGGATTACGCTCTTCAAACGAAAAGCTCACATTGGGCGGGCTGGTCGACTTATCGAAACTTGACAAGTTGATCGCCGACCGAATCCCTTGGACGCAACTCGAGAAAGTGCTGAAAAACGAACACTTAGGTCTATGTGTGTCATGTACCGAGATCAGAAGTGGCAGGGTCGTTGTCTTCATGTCCGGTGGGCTAGCGAACCCTGATGTTTGGCTGGACGACCCGAATGCTAGGGCCGAACACTGTACGATTAGTACAGAACATGTAAGGGCTTCTGCAGCAATCCCTTTTTTGTTTCCTGCAGTGCGAATAGGAAAACGTTATTACGTTGACGGAGGACTGAGAATGAACACTCCGCTGTCGCCAGCTCTCCGACTCGGAGCGCAGCGAGCTTTAGTCGTTTGTCTCCGCCATCCACCGCCAACTCACACTAACGCACCTCCCTACCCAGAAGCCGTGATTAAATCTCCGTCGTTTGTTCTTGGGAAAATTTTAAATGCCCTTACTCTCGATCAACTCGAATATGAGTTAAAACGACTCGATTTAATCAACGAAATGATCTCACAAGGAGAGTTACACTACGGCTCTGACTTCCTTGACAAAATAAACATCGCTGTCAAACAGAAACGAGGTCGCGGTTATAGTCGGGTCGAAACTCAAATCTTAAGACCTAGCGAAGATCTGGGGAAAATTGCGGGAGAGAGCATTCAGGGAGCCGGGAAAGAAATGGGCACTCTAACAAACCTACTGGCGAAGTTGGCAGCACATAATCCTGGGAAAGAGGCTGACTTACTGTCCTACTTACTCTTCGATCGAGTTTATACCAAACGACTTATTGAACTAGGCCGTTCCGATGCGAAACTCAGACATGATGAGATTCGAGAACTTCTGGAACCCTAGACCTCTCCAATTCCAGCTGCATTACAACGCGCCTACGCGTATCATTTGCGACATACTCGCAATAAGGTCTAAGATACTCATCAACCCTTTCATTCAGAGTAGCTTCCAGCAACGGGCCCTTAAGCGGACAAGAGGAACATGAACTTTTTCCGATTTTCAAAAAAGAATAGTAAACGCAAAGGTTCACTAATCACCCAAACTTCGAATCGACACCTTGTGCCGCCACCTGTTAGGAAACTTCCAGATCTAGAACATCCATCTTCCTGGGGTTTTCGTGATAGCTACTTCTTTGTAAACAAATTGAGAAACGTGCGAATGGCTGGCGACCGTTATCCCATTTCAGGCCTAGACCTACCTTATTTTTTACCGTGGATAGAAGACACGCTTAACATCACGCTAAATACAAAGGAACCATTACCGAGGAAGGCCTCACATCCTATACCACCATCAAGAGCCAACCCCGAGCTTATCGCTTCTCTTGAGGACGCACTTTCAAAGGACCGAGTCTTCGTTCAAGACGAACATCGAGAACGACGAGCTCACGGTCACGCGCTCGAAGAAATGCTCTCGGTTAGAAACTTAGGCTTCGAAAGAATCCCTGATGTAGTGGTAGAACCAAAAGACGTAAAAGAAATAACCCTCGTAATCGAAATTGCGCGAAACCTAAAGGCATGCCTTATGCCATTCGGTGGAGGTACAAATGTAAGCCTTGCACTCCGTTGTCCAGAGGATGAAAACAAGCCAATAATATCGATCGACATGAAAAGAATGAATAAAATCCATTGGGTAAATAGATCAAACCACACCGCAAAAATCGAAGCCGGCGCAATCGGGCGTGACATTCAAGCCCAACTTTCAGCTCTAGGGTTCACATTAGGACATGAACCCGACAGTATTGAATTTTCAACACTAGGAGGATGGATAGCGACCCGTGCGAGCGGAATGAAGAAAAACAAGTACGGAAACATCGAAGATATAGTCCTTGGAATCGAAGCCGTGAGTCGACACGGACCCATTCTTCGGCAAGATGTCTTCGAACGAGAATCTACAGGCCCTGAACTCAAAGATGTATTTTTAGGATCTGAAGGTGCTCTCGGTATTATAACCAGTGCGACTGTAAAGATTTTTCCACTACCCAAGAAACAAATCTACGGCTCGATTGTCTTTCGAAACTTTAACTCTGCTCTAGAGTTTTTGTACGAACTTGCACATTCCGATGACATTCCCACAAGTGTTCGTTTAGTAGACAATCTTCAATTCCAATTCGGTCAAGCCTTAAGACCAAAACCCAGACGATTAGCAAGCCTTACCTCAAAAATGAAAAAATTTTATCTCACGAAAGTTTTAAGCTATGACCTCGAAGAAATAAGCGCGTGCACGTTGGTTTACGAGGGAAACAAAGAACTATGCTCTCGACAGAGAAAAAAAACTCTCGCTCTTGCTAAGCGATTTGGAGGTATTTCAGGAGGATCAGAAAACGGGAAGAGCGGATATTCTCTCACATTCAACATTGCTTACATTCGGGATTTTGCACTTGACTACGGTGTTTTAGGAGAATCTTTTGAAACTTCAGTACCGTGGAGCAATCTTTCGAAGCTCTGCGATAATGTAAAGACTTTGGTCTTCCGAAAGCACAAAGAAAAAAATCTTCCCGGAAGCCCCTTTATTAGCTGTCGCGTAACTCAACTTTACAAGACTGGAGCGTGCGTATATTTTTATTTTGCTTTTTATGCAAAGGACCTAGAAGCACCTGAAATGATTTTTGCTGACATTGAAAGAGATATCCGATACGAAATTCTAAGATCCGGAGGATCTATCTCCCACCATCACGGAGTTGGGAAATTAAGGCAACGTTTTCTAAAAGAATCTTTTCCAGATGAACTTTTATCCTGGCGTAAAGATTTAAAACAAGCCATGGACCCCGAAAAACTTTTCGGTCCAGGGAATTTAATCTCCTGAAAGACTATGGCAGTGAGCGTCTATAGATTTCTATCGGTTCTGGAGTACTTTTGTGCCTGAATCTATTCTTTTAACGGGATCTACTGGATTTCTGGGTAAAGTAGTTCTTCAGGAGCTTCTTAGACAGAGTAAGTCATTAAACTTAAGGTCTATTTATCTTCCTATCCGTGCAACATCCGAAGAGAACGCATTTATTCGCCTGAAAAATGAAATTTTTGAATCGCCTTGCCTTCGAGATTTAAAATCGTTTCGCGATGTCTCCATTACTCCAGTCTGGAGTGATTTAGATAAGCCTTCACTTGGCATTTCAGAAAAAACCTTGTCAATAATTTCTCAAAAGATTACTCAAACGATTCACTGTGCTGCTACTGTCGAATTTGACTCCTCACTTTCTAATTCTGTCAGAACTAACGTAGGTGGTACACTAGAACTCTTCCACCTTACAAAAAATTTTTTACATAAACCCAGATTTACATTTGTATCCACTGCTTATGTACATGCTCCTGCTTCTGAGCAACATTTTGAGGAAAAACCCGTGCTTCTTTCTCGACCGGCCAGTGAAATCTATACGGAGATTTGCAAAGGGAATTTCTCCGAAAAAGACTTACTCCGGGAGACAGGACAAGCCAATAGCTACACACTTTCAAAATGTTTAGCCGAGCACCTACTGATTTTAGAATCGAGATCCGAAAATCTCCAAATTGTCCGACCATCAATCATTTCTGCCTGTCTCAAGCACCCCTTTCCGGGATGGATCGACAGTGGTGCGGCATTTGCAGGTTTCGTAGCTATGCTTGGAACAGGTAAACTCCGCGCAGTATCTGCCCGTCCAAATATTCTTCTTAACGTGGTTCCTTGCGATGTCGTAGCAAAAGAGATCATCCAAATAAGTAATCACAAAGAAGAAGATAAAGATTTGATAAGACAATGCGTTGTAGCTCGTGAATCTTCTCTTTCCATTAAAGAATGTAGATATTCTATTACGAAATATTTTACAAGTAATCAATTATCTGGCCCACCCGATATCAGGTATGTAGGTCCAAACGGAATTGTCTTTCAAATAGCCGACTTGTTTTTCCATACGATACCTCTTCTCTACCAATCCCTAGTTCAATATTTTGGACGAGACTTTGCGAAGGCAAAGCAAACTTGGAAAATGCTAAAAAAAATTCGGCTTGCGAATAAGGAATTCTCATGCTTTACGCACCATGAATTCAATTTTTCTACAGCACTGCCAACGGTAAATTTTGCAAGAGAATCTTATCTAGATCTCATTTGTGCGGGTGTAAGCAAACATATTATCAAAAGATCAACATTGCGACGACGCAGTAGAACTCCTGAATCTGATCAAGAAAACAATTAAA
>DKAI01000038.1 GCA_002450755.1 Deltaproteobacteria bacterium UBA6930 | reverse complement strand
AATAGAATCTTCACCTTTGCGAATTCTTTCCAGTGAAAATTGTGTGGCCTCGGCGGGAGCCAAAATGTGGATCGATATTCCTGAAGTATCGTATTCCTTAAGGTAAGACTCGACTTTAGCGATTAGTTGTTTATCGTGTGCACGCTCTTTATCTAACCAGAATACTGCTGGAGCTCCCGTGGCCTTAGCTCTAGTTACTGCAAGTTTTACCCAGTCACGTACTGCCGCATCTTTAACCTGGCACGCTCTCCAAATATCTCCTTTTTCGACATGGTGCTCGAATATTAATTCACCTTTTGCGTCAATTGCTCTAACGGAACCATCATTTTCGATTTCAAAGGTTTTGTCGTGAGATCCGTATTCTTGTGCCTTTTGGGCCATCAAGCCTACATTGGGGACACTGCCCATGGTGCTGGGATCGTAAGCACCGTGGGTTTGGCAGTCTTCGATGACTGCCTGATACACCCCGGCATAACTACTATCAGGTATGACTGCCTTGCAATCTTGTAGCTCGCCCTCGGTGTTCCACATCCCACCAGAGTCGCGAATCATTGGGGGCATCGACGCGTCGATGATTATGTCACTTGGCACGTGGAGGTTCGTGATGCCTCGATCGGAATTAACCATCGCAAGTCCAGGGCCTTCAGTATACGCGCTTTCTAAGTCACTTTGGATGGCTTTTACTTCTTCCTGAGAAAGGGAAAAAATCTTGTCTGTTAGATCCCCCAGGCCGTTATTTACATCTACGCCGATCCTATCAAGTGTTGAGGAGTGATTTTCAAATAATTGAGAAAAGAAAGCCTTGACCGCATGCCCAAAAATAATTGGATCCGAAACTTTCATCATGGTGGCTTTCATGTGCAAAGAAAACAGTACGTTTTTTTCTTTAGCATCCGAGATTTGTTCTTTTAAAAAGGCAACAAGGTTTCTTTGGCTCATAAAAGTACCGTCAAGTATTTCACCCGCCTCAAGAGTTATGCCTTCTTTCAAAGTCGAAATCTTCCCTTCCCTGTCCACATGCTCGAAGCGTACTGTTGTAGGTGCGCTGAAGGTTACGGATTTCTCGTTGTGACGGAAATCACCATCGCTCATTGTAGAGACATGAGTTTTTGAACCTGCTGCCCATTTGCCCATCCGATGAGGGTTTGCCTTTGCGTATTCTTTGACGGCTTTTGGAGCTCTCCGGTCCGAGTTGCCTTCACGCAAGACGGGATTTACCGCGCTTCCTTTTATGCGGTCGTACCTTTCTTTTGCGTCACGCTCCTTGTCGGACCCGGGTTCCTCTGGATAGTCTGGTAGATCGTAACCTTTGTTTTGGAGCTCTGAGATGGCCGCCTTCATCTGGGGAATAGATGCGCTGATATTAGGCAATTTAATAACGTTTGCTTCTGGCGTCTGGACAAGTTTTCCTAATTCGGCCAACCCGTCCGTTTCGCGTTGTTCACTGCTCAGGTTTTCTGGAAAGCTTGCAATAATTCGTCCTGCGAGAGAGATATCACAAGTTTCGATAGGAACGGCCGCAGCTGCAGCGAACGCCCGAATAATGGGTAAGAACGCGAAGGTGGCTAGATAAGGAGCCTCGTCAGTCCACGTGTAGATGATCGGGGGCGATTGTTTCATTTTGGGCCTCTAGGTTCGGTTATCACAGACAATCTCGGACCGAGGTCTACCACAAAATGGCTTGGATCGGTGCCTCTTTGGCTCATGAAATTCCACTTACTGAGAAGAACCAGCCTAAGACTGGACTCTACGAAAGGTGGTTTCGGAAAGACGAGTCATTTTTCAGCACACAGGCCTATTTTGCCACTTGCCGAGGTAACGCTCAGGGCCATTTAGGTAGCTTTCTCTATCCAAGGATTGCTTTCTAACCGATTTTTATTCTCAGGATGAGCCTACTGCTTGCTAGTTGTCGAATCAATCTCACGTTTGAGCTCTAGGCGAGCCTCCCACACGATTACGCAATCCTGGCATCTTCCTGTCGCTGCCCTATGTGCCCTATAAGCAGGATGCTTTTGGCATCCCTCCGCGAGGATTCTGAGGAGTTCTATTTCAATTTGGGCTAGGTCTTTCTTCATAAAGGCAAGTGGTTCGAGTGGCTTCGGAGGTACTCCTGATCGCTAATCAGACGATCAAATGCATGCCGTCTAGTAGGGTGCCATAAAGGCCTTCCAGCATCTCTACTACCTCGGCGTCGGTAGCACCTTCACCGGCATCCCAGTTACTTCCCCACCGTGCGATTGTTCCGTTTCCTGAATCTTCAAGTGTTACGACGGCGCAGTAATTTTTTATCGGCAACGCGTCATTGAAGGTAATCGTGTAGCCGAAAATTTTTTCTTCATGAGCAACATCGAGACGCTCGATGACAGTTCCTCCGTCTTTCATTTTTATCGTTCTCTCCGCTCCTATTCCGCTCCCTTCTAATTTCAACGACTCGATCGTATCAGGCAGTACCTTCTCAAGGCCTCCAAAATTAACTAGAGCATCGAAAACCTGTTTTCTGGGAATATCAAGACTTTTCTCAACCAATACTTTGTACATTTTGGATGTTCCTTTTATTTCTAAGCTGAGGGCTCGCTGCTATTAAAGAGAGTCAGGTCAGATTACTGATTTTCAAAGACTCAAAACGTGCGGCCGCTCGCAGAGAACGTTGTATGCGCATCATTTTAACTCCTATCCAGCCGACCATCTCACGTTTTATGGAGATAATCTCTATCTAGGGTTCGGACGGAGAGCTTCGAGTATTTCGCAATGTTGCTTATATCGTCAGTCAACTTAGTAAAACCTATATAAAGTAGTGACTTATCGAATTTTGGCGGATTTTGAGGAAGTCGTGGGATCTTTCGCCGAGAGAGTTATGATTATTTGCCGGAGGAGACACGTGACCGAAGAACTTTCAATCTCTGATGAGGAACGGAGTCAATTCAAAGAGGCAATCGCAGTAGCGAATATTCCGGCACTGCTGATGACCCTTGTCCAGCTGACCGGGCAGAGGCGATGGATAGAGGAGCCCTTCCGGGTCCGGCGCGCTGGGGGCCTTGGCGACAACGATACAGCAGGCCTTCCGGAGGATCTCCAGGACGAGGTGAAACGGGCGGCGTTGGACGCGATATTGGCCTGGCGTGCCGGTAAATCGGCGGTGCTCAAGAAACCATCTGGGAAGCTTTGCTCGGAGATGCTCGCATGGTGTGTGGGCGAGCCCATCCCCGAGGGCTACGAATCAATCATCGAAGTTGAGTTGCCCGATGCCGAAACGATCGCGAGCAGTAAGGTGAGCGTCCCAGAAGGTTTTGAGGCTGTGATCATTGGCGCAGGCGTCTCGGGTCTATGTGCTGCGGTCAACCTAAAACGCGCAGGGATTCCATTCACTATTTTTGAAAAGAGTGATCATCTTGGGGGGACGTGGCTTGATAATACGTACCCGGGCGCCGGAGTCGACACGCCAAACCATCTCTA
>DKAI01000151.1 GCA_002450755.1 Deltaproteobacteria bacterium UBA6930 | reverse complement strand
AGCATTAAATGAAAATAAAAGTGAGTCCATGCAAGAAAGGTTGATGCGAGGACTCGAAGCAGGACGTGCCGCGGGAGGCCAAGCTGACCCCGAATCAGGCCCCGTTCCCGAGTTGTTCGCAATGATCCAGGTATTCAATGGAAAACAACCCTGGCCTTCTGTAGATCTACGGATTGATTTTGATTTGCACGCGATACCAAAACTACGTCGCCTTCTTGAGCAAACTCAGAAACTAGACCCCGTCCTACAGACTATGTATGAAAACCCATCCGCGACCTTCGACGAATACCATGTGGTACTTGAAATCATGAATTCGCAGATCTAGTTCGGTTAGGAAGCAATGGCTCGTACAAGCTATTTGTTTTTTACCTGATAGCCGTTCTTCCACTGACCTTCAAAAATCACAGAACCGTCCGGGCGATAAGCGGTGCCTTTCCCATTTCGCGCGCCCTCAGCCCACTCCCCCTCGTACGTAACTGTCCCGTTGGGCCGGAAGACCTTGCCTAAACCATGGCATTTCCCATTTTTCCATTGTCCCTCGTGGCGATCTCCATCGGGCCAGTAATAGGTACCAGAGCCATCGCGTAGGTTTTCTTTCCAATCTCCCTCAAACAGCATAAAACCGT
Organism: Deltaproteobacteria bacterium UBA6930; assembly: GCA_002450755.1. Classification (GTDB taxonomy): domain Bacteria; phylum Myxococcota_A; class UBA9160; order UBA9160; family UBA6930; genus UBA6930. The sequence continues at coordinate 9,176 of DKAI01000151.1, read as the reverse complement.
CCGAAAGAAACGATTGGCCCTGGCCGTCACGCTTTCCGTTCTTCCAATGCCCGACATAACGCTTGATTCCTTCACTCCAGAACAGCGTTCCTTGACCATTAGGAAGTCCTCCTTCAGTCTCACCCTCATAAAGAGGTCCGTCAGGAGGTTCTGCGATATTGAATTCGTCTTCGAGCTCTGCCATGCTTACTTCCTCGGGTGCCCCAGGTTTATACCCTGGCCGTTGATTAAAGTAAGCCCCAGGTTAACCCGTAGCATTCAAATCAGCCAAGAGGAGAAGCTAAATGTCTAGCCAGCCCGAAGAAAACGAAGTTCTAATTCAATCGAAAACCATTCCGTGGACAGGTTTCGGTGACGGTGTCTACATTAAGATCCTTAGGGTCAGCGAGGAAACCGGGCTATGGAGCGCTCTTATCCGCATGGAACCCGGATCCCAATTTGCTCCTCATAAGCATCTAGGATCAGCCGAATTTTTCGTTCTGAAGGGAAAACTAGAATACAGAATGGGCAACGCTCCTGTGGATTCATATGGATTTGAGCCCCTTGGAGCCGTACATGACGCAACGACCTGTAATGAAGAAACCGAAATTTTCTTCGTTTCCTACGGTCCAATTATCTTCTATGCCGAAGACGGATCGGTTGAGCAAATTCTTAGCTACGAAACCGCACTTGCCTTGCAAGATGGGGCTAAAGACCAGCATTTCACGGCAGAAAAGGAGCCAACTGCAGCGTAGCGTTAGCAAAGAAACCAACGCTCCGGGGTGATAAAAAGCTTTGCTCGAGAATCAATTAGTATTTCGATCAAACTCTGGCATCGGGAAAAAAAGTTGTTCCCCGCCAACCTTATACTGTTCGACAGCTCTTTGACCTCGAGAAGACGTTAACCACTCTAGAAATATCCTGCCGTGCGCCGACTTTGTGCTGGGATGTTTCTCCGAACTCACAAGAATTGCTCCGTAGGGATTATAGAGATCTTGGCCGCCTTGATAAAGAATCTCGAAATCTCGTTTCCCGCGATAGCTAATCCAGGTCCCGCGATCCGTAAGAGTGTAGGCCTTCATTGCCACAGCCGAATTTAGAGTAGCTCCCATGCCCTTTCCAACCTCTCTGTACCAATCACCACTGGCAAGGGTGGGGTCTGCGCCAGCTTTCCTCCATAAAGCTAATTCTCTTTTGTGAGTACCACTATCATCCCCTCGAGAAACGAAATTTGAACCTGAGTCGGCTATTAAGCGAAATGCCGAAAAAACATCCAAGGCCGCATGGAGTTCCGCCGGATCTTCAGATGGGCCAACTACAACATAATTGTTGTACATGACATCCACCCGAAAGGCACCGTACCCCTCCCTAACAAATCGTTCTTCCCTCTCACGGTCATGAACGAGAAGTACATCTCCGTCTCCATTCATACCTGCTCTTAGGGTTTGTCCAGTTCCTCTCGGAATCGAAACAACATGAATTCCGGATTCGGCAGAAAACTTAGGAAGAAGATGATCTAGAAGTCCTGAGTTCTCAACGGAAGTCGTACATAAAAGTACGAGTGGCTTTTCGGAAGCGCACCCCCCCCCGAACATCCCACAGACTATGAGCAAGAGGACAATTTTTAAAAAAGCCATGGTTGATTTCTAGCGAGCCCTCCGGCATTCGGTATAACCCGGTCAGATTTTTTTTCTCAACTTATCGTAACTAAAGCGTATCGAGCTAGTCTTATTTCTTGTTACTAGGAGAAATTTTGTGAACTCTTCAGACCGATTAAAGCTAGGTATTTTTATGCCCAGTTGCCGCAACTTAATGGCACTCACCACTTACAAACCTGACCCGGAAGATTGGACTTTTGAATCTAATCGTCGAATTGCGGTAGCCGCCGAAAATGCAGGGTTTGACTTTATTTTTCCTGTAAGTCGCTGGATGGGCTTCGGTGGGGAATGCGACTTTATGGGTGACTCGCTGGAGACCATGACATGGGCATCTGCACTCCTTCAAGCTACTACAACACTTGAAGTCTACTCCACTGTTCATGTGCCCGTTTTCAACCCTGTAGTCGCCGCAAAAATGGGCGCGACACTCGACCATATGTCAGGAGGACGTTGGGGAATCAACATCGTCAGCGGTTGGAACAAACCCGAATTCGACATGATGGGCATAGAAATGCTTCCGCATGAGGACAGGTACCAGAGAACTGCTGATTTTATTACCTGCCTTAAAGGCCTATGGACAGAGGAACCAGGTAGCTTCAACTTTGACTCGAAGTACTACAAGATCCAAGGTGGATACTCTCGCCCCCAGCCTCAAAGGAAACCTCATCCACCGATAGTAAATGCTGGAACATCAGACGATGCTCGAGAGTTAGTAACAAACCTTTGTGACGTGTGTTTTATTTGTCCGATGACCTGGGAAGATACAAGCGAGATCACACGAGATGTAAAAGAGCGAGCGGCGAAGAAGGGTCGGGACGTCAAAGTTGTCGCCTCAGTTATGTGCCTTTGGGATGAGGATCCCAATTGGGCGGAGCAAGAACGGCAGAAATTAATTGATGGGGCTGATCATGTCGCCATCAAGAACTGGTTCGACGTCTTGGGCGTCGAGAGTGGTTCTTTCGATCACCATACCTACGAACATTTTGCCTTTACCGGTGGCGGGCTTCCTTTAATGGGAACGGCCCAAGATATCGTAGATGGTTTCGTCAAACTCTCCGAACTTGGGCTTGACGGTATATTAATGACCTTCCTCCGATATGAACAGGACACGATAAGAACCGGTACAGAATTAATACCTCTCCTTCGTGAGGCAGGACTGCGAAACTAGACTAAATTTTTCTTCAACTAAGACCGCTTTTTTGCAAGCTGTTCCTTCATTAAACGAATAATTGGCGCCGGCTCCGGAGGGTGCCATTTTGTGTTCTTAGGGTCCTCATGCCAACGAAACTGCAGATGCTCGATAGATCCCGGCTCTTCACATGACACACCAAACTTTAAAGTCGAAGCCAAGACTTCTCTCTGCGTCTCAACGTCATCCACATCTCCGTATGGTCGACCGAAAGGATGTTCGATAGCGGCCACTCTCGGCATGCCAACTATTTTCTGAAAAGACCAGAGAAGATTCAGGCATACAGTTGAAATGCCTAGCTCTTCGATACGTCGTGCCAGAAGTCCAACGGACCGGCAACAGTCTGGTCATACCGGAGCCAGCGCGAGAATATCTACCCGCTCATCTCGCAGTTGCTCATAAATAGGCTCGGCACTTTCACGAACAACTCTCAAGGGATCGTTGCCTTGAAAGCCCATGATTGAATAGTTTGTGTCGGCAGCTCCACCTACCTCCCCTTTTGAAACCAGCTCCTTAAGACGGTCCATCGGAAGAGCCACATTGAGGTCTCTTTTGGCGTAACTAGTATCGATATGCAGGTGATTGATTTCGACATCATCAGCGACTGCTCCTAGCTTGACAGCTCTCCAGGTAGGATCACCCCATGTAGGCCGCTTTCTCTCCCTTTCCATATCAAAGGGTTTATCACCTTTCATCGAAACGCCTGAAGTCGTCAAGAGGGCGACTCGAGCCTCTTTCAAGGGTTTGTCCAATGGCTTCCATGGGACCGAAGACACCGGATTTTCGCTTTCGATAACCTCAGCAATCATCGCGCCTATCGTTCTGCCAGTAAATCGAAACGGATCAACAGTCGAACTAGTCTTTTCCATGAGCAAAATTTAGCATTAGTGACAAAAAAGAGCGCCTGCCAAGCTACCATTCACCAAGAGGACTAACAATGGCAAATAAAACCTATAAAGATCTCATCGAAGAAGCCGAAGCCGAAATTGAAACGTGGACCGCGGAACAGGCTAAAGCGAATCATGGGAAAGAAAATGTAAAGTTCATAGATTTAAGGGATATAAGAGAGCTGTACCGTACAGGAAAGATTGCAACCGCATTTCATGCTCCTCGCGGTATGCTCGAATTCTGGGTTTGCCCCGAAAGTCCTTACCACAAAGACTTTTTTGCGGACGCAAGTTCGACTTATGTCTTCTACTGCCAAAGTGGATGGCGAAGCGCACTGGCCGCAAAGGCTGTAAAGGAACTCGGAATGGAGAACGTCTCTCATATTGGCGGTGGATTCTCTGCTTGGCTTGAAGCGGATGGCGAAGTTGAAACTGTAGAAAAGAAATAAATTCAACTTACAGACTGACGTCGCCGATTCTCACTCCATACCGAAAAGTAGCTCCCTCCGATTATCAAAATCGCGCCAGGTACAATCCAAAGGCTAGGAATTTGCCCAAAAAGCGCAAAACCGAGTAAGGCCGTGGCCGGCAACTGAAAATAAAATGCCGGAAAAACTACAGCCGCCTCACCGCACGCCAAAGAGCGCGTCATGAAAACCTGAGCTGTCCAGCTCGCCGACCCAAACAAAAGAATCACAGGTAGGTCAGTTGCCTGTGGAGTCGACCAAGTCATGAGTCCGGGACCTAACGCAAGAGGTAGGTTCAAGAAAAACATATAAAACACCACCACATTAGGATTTTCTGTCAGGGTAAGTGCACGGATTATTGCAGTCGCCGAGCCGTACATTAAAACAGTAAACATGACGGCATATATTTCGCTTCCGACCTCTATAAAGCCAGGTCGAATGATTAGAACTGCACCTAAGAAACCCAGAACAATCGCAAACAGGCGTTCCCATCCCAATTTTTCCCGCAACCAAATTGCAAGAATCAAGGCAGCAACCAAAGGCATAAGAAATGAAAGAGCCGTAGCCTCGGCAAGATTCATGCGCGACAGCGCGTAGAACCACGTGAGGTTACTCACATAGACCGTGCACGCTCTAAACAAGTAAAGTTTCCATCGTTTTGTGCGAAGGACACCGAGACCGGAAGAAAAGAGCCATGGCAACATAATCGTCGTCCCGACAGCAGTACGGAAAAGAACGAGTTGGAAAATTGAGAAATCCTCTGACAAAAAACGGACGCAGGCCGAACTCACGGCGTATGCTATGGATGAACAAAACATCAACAGGATGCCCTTCAAGGCCGAGCTAGTGGTGAAGTTCGACATAAAGACTTAGATATCGTACCTCAACATCACGTCAAACCTCGCGTAAGCGACAATGCGAAGGTACGATAGACAGACCTAACAGGGACCAAGTAACAAGGAGCGAAACATGGCAGCTGAGGGAGCAGTAATTCTGACTGGGGGATCGACGGGAATCGGTGCAGCCACAGCGAAGGCTCTAGCAAAAGCAGGGCGTGAGATTATCAACCTCGACATTAAAGAGGCTCCTCAAGAAGCAAGTGCCCACTTTCATTGCGATCTTGCGGACCCCAGCTCAATTGACTCGGTCCTAGGAAAACTAGAAGGAACCTTTGCATCACTCCTGAATGTCGCTGGTGTACCAGGTACGGTTGACAAAGACACGGTCGTGGGCGTAAATACGCTTGGTCTTCGTCACCTTACCGAAGGAATCTGGGACCAAATTGCCGATAGGGGAACGGTTGTAAACGTGGCTTCCGTTGCCGGAAATCAATGGAAAAAACGTCTCCCCCTACATACCCAGCTTCTCGACACCCCGGATTATGCTTCGGGCCTGGAATGGTGGCGCGAACATGGTCGAGAGACGGGCACGGACCCATACACATTCTCCAAGGAAGCTGTAGTCGTTTATACAATGCGACTTGCAGGTCGGGGTCTCAGCAGAGGCATTCAAGTTAATGACGTAGGCCCTGGACCGGTCGACACACCGATTTTTCCCGACTTCAAGTCCCAAGTTGGGGCCGATCAGATGGATTGGATGAATGAGCAAGTTGGCAGGACGGGACAACCTGAAGACATTGCAGAAGTACTATCATGGCTCGCAATTGGCGATCACAACTGGCTAAATGGTCAGCACATTATTGTCGATGGTGGATTAACGGCTGGGATGAGAACTAAGTGGATTGATCTCTCCTCCTCGCCCCGGTAGGAATTGCGAAAAGAAGACACATTCACGCCAGTAAGAGATTTGACCTAAAACTGCTGAATCAGGTGTAAAATTACAAAGCAATTAAAAGAGGGCTCTCCATGGCTAGACTTAGCAATATTCCTTTTGAACAACTAGATGACGACCTTCAGAAGGTACGCCACGAATACGACAAGGAACTCGGTGGCTCCGATTTCGTTGGCGCTTTGTCGCATGAACCTGATCTCTTCAAGAAATTCATTAACTACTACCTTCCTCTGGTGTCCGAGACACGCGGAAAAATCGACATGCGGCTCACCGAACTCACAAGACTAAAAGTCGCCGAACACAATGACTGCAACTTGTGACTTACCGCTCGGTTTGCCTTGGCAAGGCAACAAGGACTCACTGAGGAGATGATTTCTGAGCTTCCACGTTATCTAGACAGCGACAGATTCACAGCATCTGAAAAGGCTGCCATTCGGCTTGCGGATGTCCTTTCAGGAGATCATAAATCTGCCAGTGACGAGCTTTTCGACGATCTTCGAGAACACTATAGTGAGGGCGAAATTATGGACCTTGCCTGGAGAATTACCTCATTCATTGGATACGGCCGTCTCATCAGGGTCCTTGACCTCGAAATTGGTAACGTTTGTCCTATTGGGCATGATATGTCTAACCCGGTCGACCACTCCAAGGACAAATAAACACTTTAAAATCGATACGACTTTTAAACCTTTAAACATTCACCTCGCTGGGAGAGTTCATGAAGTTATACAGATCAATTTTGTTCGTACCTGGAAATCGATCGGAGTGGATAGAAAAAGCTCCCAAGTATGGTTCAGATGCTCTCATTCTTGATCTTGAAGATGCTGTGCCAAATGAAGAGAAAAAAGCCTCCAGAGATATAGTTCGCGATGGTATTAAGTCTCTAAAAGAGCGAGGCGTGCCGGCAGTAGTACGGGTTAATGGTTTGGACACCGGGCTGACCGGTGAAGACGTTGAGGCGGTTGTCAGTGAGGGTTTGGTTGCCATTGCCATTCCCAAGCTTGAAACTAAAGAAGAAGTACTTAAAGTCGACGCATGGATTCAATTCTTCGAACAAAAGGCAGGCCTACCGGAGAACAGCGTGGAAATTATCGCGCTTCCAGAAACTGCTCGCGGCATTAAGGATGCGTATGAACTGGCCACCGCCTGCCCCAGGGTAGGAAATGTGGTGGGAGGGGTTTCGGCTCGCTCCGGCGACATCACAAAGGCTATCGGTTATAAATGGACACCTGGGAGCCTCGAAACTCTTTATCTTTCTTCCCACGTCTTACTAGCTGCACGCTCTGCAGGTGTGGAGTATCCCCTTATGGTTGGCTCTCTCGAGGTCGGTGACACCGAATTAGTGCGAGCTCAACTCCAGCGGGGGAGGGAGGTAGGCTACCGCTCGACCCTAGCGATTCATCCTTCCGCGATACCTATCGCAAATGAAATATTCTCTCCCACGGAAGAAGAGATCCTATGGAATATCGGAGTTTTGGAGGCAATGTCTAAAGCAGAAGAGGAAGGCATTGCTGCAGTTACTTACGATGGAATGATGATAGATTACGCACACGTGAGAAATGCCTTAGACCTCATAAACCAAGCAGAAGGTTTTGGCATCGAGGTCCCTGAATACCCTGAGGTGAAGGCTCTATAACGCGACCTCCTTGCCCAGTCCATTAGGACTACGAAACTCCCCCATCCTGGCCTTTTCCATTCATTCCTGAATTTAGTCGCGCTTGACTTACCAAGTCAGCCACTGCGGAGCCGATTTCTGTAGGATCGGCTATCGCTGGAATAGTAGGCCCTCGCTCCCAGCCTTCGGCTACCGCAAGCAGTTTTCCGTTGGCTTCAAAGACGCGGCCTGTGATTCCTCGAGATTCAGTGCTTGCCAACCACGTCACAATGGGCGCAATCCACTTCGGACTCCGAGCTTCTCTTACTTCTTCGGTAATTTCTTCTGAAATCAAATCTTCGGTCATCCTTGTCAACGCTCCAGGGGCAACCGCATTGACTGTAATTCCGTAGCGACCAAGCTCGCGCGCCGCGATGACAGTAAATGCCGCTATTCCTGCTTTAGCTGCGCCGTAATTCGTTTGACCAGGGTTACCGTAGATGCCGGACACGGAAGTAGTATTGATGATACGTGCATCTACGGCGCTTCCCTTCTTTGTTTCTTCTCGCCAATAAGCCGCGGCGTGATGAGCCGGCGCAAAGGTTCCCTTGAGATGAACACCGATTACAGCATCCCACTCACTTTCTTCCATGTTAACGAGCATTCGGTCGCGTAAGATCCCTGCATTATTGACGAGGACATCCAAATGGCCCCATGTATCTATTGCCTCCTTAACCATTTCTTTTGCTGAACCGAAATCACTTACGTCCGAACTATTCGCAATAGCTTGGCCCCCAAAATCTCGAATCTCTTGGGCAACAGAGCTAGCTAGGCTTTTATCCGAGCCCCTACCATCCCGCTCAACTCCTACATCATTTACCAGAACGAATGCACCATGCGCCGCCAACATAAGGGCGTGCTCTCTCCCAATACCACGGCCCGCCCCGGTAATAATCGCCACTCTGCCCTCACAAAAATTGGTCATATAAACTCCATTCTCATTCCCGTCGCCTGTATTCTGAATTCCCTAGAATATCCTAAATTCTTTTGCCTGATGGAGGTAACAATGTCTTGCGTTTTAATTTCTGGTTGCAATTCAGGACTTGGATTCGAAACCGCTCTAGCCTTCGCAAGACTAGGGAAACCCGTCGTAGCTGGTTTGCGCAACCTTTCAAAAGCTGACGAGCTTTTACGAGTTGCAAACGACGAACGCCTACCCATTTATATTCAGCAGCTAGACATTACTTCACGCACCTCAATTGAAGAAGCCACCCAAAAAGCAATATCTCTCCACACCGAAATCAAAGTTTTGGTAAACAACGCAGGAATTGGAGCAATCGGATCGGTTGAAGACACTCCTGAACATGTCTTCAGGCAACTTTTTGAAACAAATATCTTTGGTGCTCTCAATCTCACCAAGGCGGTCCTTCCTCACATGAGAAGCGCGGGCCGAGGAGTCATCGTAAATGTAGGTTCTATTCAGGGAGTCGTTCCGGTGCCGTTTTTCCCTATTTATGGAGCTACGAAAGCTGCATTGAAATCGATAACTGATTCTCTGCATTACGAAATCGAACCTTTTGGCTTACGCGCGGTGATTATCGAGCCCGGCCG
>DKAI01000131.1:10746-22637 GCA_002450755.1 Deltaproteobacteria bacterium UBA6930 | reverse complement strand
CAACACGGCATTACCTTTGCAGCAGGTTTGGCGGCAGAGGGATTAAAACCTGTAGCTGCAATATATTCAACATTTCTTCAGAGAGCATATGATCAGGTAGTTCACGACGTTTGTGTCCAGGATCTTGATGTTACTCTCGCAATGGATAGAGCTGGGTTGGTTGGAGCCGATGGAGCAACTCATCAAGGAATGTACGACATAAGTTATCTGAGAACTTTGCCAAATATTATTTGTATGGCGCCAAAGGATGAGAACGAACTTCAACATATGCTGGCCACCGCTATTTTATATAACGGGCCAGCAGCGATTCGTTACCCTCGAGGAGCTGGCTTAGGGGTGCCACTCGATCAAGAACTCAAACCAATTCCTGTAGGAGAGGCGGAGGTGCTACGAGATGGTGGTGATGCAGTTATTGTTGCGTATGGGAATACCGTTCAAGCAGCCCAAACAGCTGCGGACGTGCTAGATACAAAAGGGGTTGCGGTTGCCGTTCTTAATGCCCGCTTTGCAAAGCCACTAGATGTGGCGAAAATAAATCGTTATGCCGAGAAAACGGGGCATGTAGTGACGGTGGAAGAGCACGCTAGTTTTGGTGGTTTTGGAAGTGCTGTTGTTGAGAACTTTTCTGCCTCTGGCTTGAGTCCCCGCGCACGAATCCTTGCGATTCCCGATCAAATCGTGGAGCACGGAGATGCAAAAAGGTTTCGTTCCGAGTTTGGAATCGATTCGGATGGGATCGAAAAGGCTGTAGAGGATCTTCTGAACCTGGCCTGATTTTGGCACGTAACCAAGGGGGAGCATGGCGGGAGTTAGGCTCGACGAGCGCGTAATTGCACTCGGTTTCGCTGCCACCCGAGGGGTAGCAGAATCACTGATCAGAACAGGCAAAGTTTTGGTTGATGACGCCCCGGTAGAAAAACCGGGAACTAAAATTTCAGAAACCTCCGAGGTTCGAATCCGTGTAGAGGCCAAGGCTTTCGTCTCAAGAGGCGGGTTAAAGCTGTCTCCCGCTTTAGATACCCTCAACATTGATCCGGTGGATAAATGGTGTGTGGATATTGGGGCCTCGACGGGAGGTTTTACGGATTGCTTGCTTCAAAGAGGGGCGAAAGGAGTTGTTGCCGTCGACGTCGGCTACGGTCAGTTAAACGAAAAACTGCGTACTGACGCTCGTGTTCGAGTTCTTGACAGAAAAAATGCCCGCTACTTGGGCTTGGAGGATTTGCCCGAGAACCCCCTTTTGGCCACGATCGATGTATCCTTCATTTCTACTACATTGATTCTGCCTGCTCTAGCTCTTGCGGCGCCTAATGCGGCTCTTGTAGTAATGGTAAAACCCCAGTTTGAACTCGATAGAGCTAAGGTCGGAAAGGGTGGAGTCGTTCGGGACGATCGATTACGCTATCAGGCTCTTGCTAAAGTTGTAAATAAGGCAAATGACCTCGGTTTTACGGAAGTCGGTCACGTTGAGAGCGAGCTACCTGGTCCCAAGGGGAACCGAGAGATATTTGCTCATTTTGTCCGAGAAAACCCTTAGAAAAGCTTTTTAGAGAAGTTTGGGTCAAGATCAACTGTGTAAAATGTCGTGAACCGCGAAGTGGTTCTCAGTTTTCCTTGGGCTATTCTTTTCAGTGAATGTAAAAAGGAGGCGCGAAGAGCAAATGTCTCTCGTAGGTGTAACAGAAGACGCAGCTAGTCAGATCAAGGTTCTTCTTGATCGGGAATCGAAGACCGCTACCCATGCTTTGCGAATGAAGGTTGTAGGTGGGGGTTGTTCTGGGCTGCAGTATCAGTTGGCTTTTGATGATCAATTCCAGGAGACAGACGCGGTAATCGAATCGAATGGAGTTAGGGTCGTCGTGGACGAAAAAAGCGCACTTTACCTTGCGGGAAGCAGCTTGGACTTCGTGGACACACTTATGGAGTCCGGTTTTAAGATTGAAAATCCGAACGCGGCCACTACATGTGGTTGTGGGAACTCCTTTGGCGCCTAGGAGTGCTTACTAGAAGAGTTCTGACATCAAGTTAGTCCTGATTGGCTGGAAGGGAACCCAGCTTAGAGGAACACTTTGAGCCTGCCCATTTACCTCGATTATCAGGCGACTACCCCCGTCGACCCTCGAGTAGTTCAGTCGATGCTGCCTTATCTCGAGACAGAATTCGGCAATCCGGCCAGCCGGACACATGTCTACGGCTGGCGAGCCGAGGCTGCGGTAGAGCTTGCCAGAGAAACCATCAGCAGAGGAATTGGGGCTCGCCCGGACGAGATTACCTTTACGAGTGGCGCCACCGAGAGCAATAATTTGGCGATTCTCGGAGTTGCGAGACATGCGCTCACCCAAGGCCCATGTCATATCCTCACTCTCTCTACGGAACATCCTTCCGTTCTGGATGCCTTTAGCGCACTCGAGCGTGAGGGTTGCCGTGTTACTCGATTGGGCGTGGCAGACACAGGCCTGGTTAACTTGAATAGCCTTGAACGAGCCATAGGTGAGGACACTGTTCTTGTGTCTATAATGGCTGCGAACAACGAGATCGGAACGCTACAGCCTATAAATGAGATTGGAAAAATCTGCGGAGAGCGAAAAGTCATTTTTCATTGTGACGCGTCCCAGGCGGTCGGGAAAATCCCTGTTGATATGTCAGTTTTGCCCATTGATCTCTTGTCTATATCTGGCCATAAGCTCTACGGCCCCAAAGGAGTAGGAGTTCTTTTTGTTCGACGAACGAAGCCTCGGATTACCTTGGCTCCGCTCTTCTATGGGGGAGGGCACGAGGCGGGTCTTCGCCCGGGTACACTTGCTACTCATCTGATAGTGGGACTTTCGAAGGCTATCGAAATTTCTTTAGAAGACATGGATGTAGAGGGAAAACGGCTCCTGGAGCTTCGCGGGGAACTTCTTCGCCTTTTGAAGGAAAACCTAGGGGGCGTGCGTGTTAATGGTGATCTAACTCGGCGCTTGCCTGGTAACCTTCATGTCTCCTTTGACAACTGTGATGCAGATGCTTTGGTATCCGACTTGCACCAAATTGCGATTTCTACAGGCTCCGCTTGCAGCTCGGCGAGTCGCTCTCCAAGCCATGTTCTCACGGCGCTTGGTTTTAAGGATGAGCGAGTGCGAAGTGGAATTAGATTCGGCCTCGGTCGAGGGACGACTCGTCTGGAGATCGAAAAGGCAGCGTCGGCTGTCATCGATGCAGTGGAAAGGCAAAGAGAAAAGAGCGTCTAATCTTGGGTACCGCTAATGTCCGTTCGTATTGAAATCCAGTTCCCTTCACTTTGGGGACGACTCCATTCGTGGAAAAGAATTTATAGGGTAGGTATTAAATGACTGGAGAAGCGAAGAGTCAAAATATTTCATGGCATAGTGGCCAGGTAACGGTGGGAGATCGAGAGCGTCTTTTGAAGCAGAGGGGCTGCACCATTTGGCTAACTGGTTTATCCGGGTCCGGGAAGTCTACCATTGCGGTAGAGACAGAAAAACAGCTAGTTAATAGTGGACATGCGGCCTACGTGTTGGATGGCGATAACGTTCGACAGGGGCTGAATAAAGATCTGGGGTTTTCTCCTCAGGATCGAACGGAGAACATTCGTCGGATAGCAGAGGTAGCCAAGTTGATGACCGATGCGGGTTTAATTGTACTCACTGCGTTTATATCTCCCTACAGGGCTGACCGTGAAGCCGCGCGGGAAATTTTTACCGATGGCAAATTTTTTGAGGCTTATGTGGATACGAGTCTGGAAACTTGCGAGGCCCGTGATCCGAAAGGTCTTTACGTTAAGGCTCGATCTGGTGATATTCCGGAGTTTACCGGGATTTCTGCTCCTTACGAGGTGCCGAATGATCCCGAATTGATTGTCAAGACTGAGAATCTAGTGGTGGACGAGAGCGCGGAGCAGCTTTTGTCTTTCATTCGGAGTTGTGGGTTCCTAGCCGGCTAGGCTAGTCGCTAAATGATGGGAGAGCTTTTGCTGCTTTCCAGTAGTAAGGACTTTGGTTCGATGTTTGGATTGGCAAGATTAGCCGGACCGCTATTTGCTGTCGGATTGACGCTTATGTCTGCTGCCAATACTGGATGTAGTGCCGGTGCTTCTGTTACTAGAAAGAACGTCCGACAATTAGAACAACCACTCCCCAAAATAAAAACTGAAAAGGCTAGGTCCTTTTTTGAAGGATCTCCTGAGTTTCTATTTCTCTTGGGTCGAGAGCTGGAGGTTGAGGGACGACTTAAAGACGCTTTGGAGGCTTATGAAAGAGCACTCGAAGGCGCACCGGGTGACAAATATTTACTGCTTCGAGCGGCTCAAATTGCGCTCTTAACTGACTCGCAAGGAAAGGCGCTCGGGTTACTGGAAAAGGCACATGTCGCGGATCCGGGTGATGTCGAATTGCGAGTTTTATTGGGTAAAGCTTATGTATTTGCCGGTCTTCCAATAAACGCGGAGCGAATTCTAACTAACAATCAAAAGTCCCCGATTAGTATCGCCGCTGGGGAGGTGCTTTATCGCTTATTTTTAGAGAGGCGAAGAATTCAGGAAGCTATTGAAGTTTGTCGTTTTCTGATCGTCTCAGAGCCCGAAAATTTTCGTGGTTACTACGCCCTGATAACGGTTTATCGACAAATGAAGGACCTTGAGAACGTTGAGTTGGTCCTTCTTGAGGCCCTAGAGACGAATCCGAGTAGCCTTCTTATTCGAGAAGAGATGGCCAGACTCTACCGCGAGCAGGATCGAAAGCAGGAGGAAATTTCAGCCTATAGAGAAATCTTAAGATATTTTCCAAATAACGAGGGGGCTCTGATTTCGTTGGCTGAAGTTCTGTTTCGAGACGGACAACCTAATGAAGCGGATTTGTTGATCACGCGCTTGTTAGAAAAAGACTTTAGAGACGACCGATTACTCGCAAGGCTAGGTTTCCTTACTTTCGACCGGGGCAACTTTAGGCAGTCCTATAAAATTTTTGTCGAACTCAATGGTCGCGGTCCAAATAATTTCGAAGCAGTGTATTACGCGGGCTTAAGTAAGCTAAGAGTTGGTGATTATGGAGATGCACTAGCATTGTTTGAGTCCATTCCCGAAGCCGAAAGTCTTTATCCAGACGCGAGAATACAGTGTGCGGTCGTATTCGAAAAGCTAGAAGACTTTCCTGCGGCGTTAGGCTGTATCCGTGAGGCGTTGAAATTTTCCAAAGACAGATCAATCGAAATCTATCTCTCTAGCTTACTGGTAAAAAGCGGTGACCTTAGCGGAGGTATCTCGGTTTTAGAATCACTGTTAGCCAAACAACCGACTGATATTGAACTCTTATTTAATATGGGGGTGCTATACGGCGAGGCTCAACTTGAAGCAGATGCCTTGGATTATATGAATCGAGTACTTGCTCGAGAACCAGATCATCCGGGTGCACTGAATTACGTTGGTTACACTTGGGTAGAGCAAGGCCTCAATCTGTCTAAAGCTGAGGATTTTATTAGGCGAGCGCTGGAATTACGCCCCGAGGATGGTTTTATAACGGATAGTCTCGGATGGCTATTTTACAAAAAGGCAACGATTCTTATGAAAAGAGGTTCCAGTGAGGATGCTGACGGCTACCTAAAGGCTGCGATTATTGAGCTGAAAAAGGCTGCTGTACTGACAGGAGGTGACCCGGTAGTATGTGAACACCTAGGGGATGCGTATCTTCTTCAAGGAGATCGTCGTCGTGCACTCGAAAACTATCAGAAGGCGATAGATTTGATTCCTAGAAAGAAGGAACAGCCTGACCTCCTGAAAAAGTACCACGCTTTATCGGAGGAGCTCCTAAGAGATTGATGGTCCGAGTTCTCCAGTTGGTGATAAGTTTATTTCTTGCTGCCTGTCAGACCGGGCAAGTTGTCCAACCAGGTTTAGATCTCTCGAACGCTCGAGCCATCGCCGAACTGTTTTTGGAAAAGCAACAAAAACGAGAAGAGGGCATTTATGGGTTAGAGGGTATCTCTCGTGTTATCTTTCAAAACAAGGTCGACCGCTTTTCTTCGAAGCAGGTAATTGTTGCCGAGCGACCCGCGCGGTTAAGGCTCGAAAGTCTCGGCTTTTTCAATCAACGGGTTTCAATATTTTCAACCGATGGGGAGAACTACTCTTACTTTCAAAAAGGGCTTGCAAAAGTAGAGCGCGGGCGCGTTTATTCAAGTGTTTTGTTGGATAAGGTGGGAATACCGATTTCTACAACAGAAGCGGTGGCTCTTTTGCTTGGAGTTCCTCCTCTTTCGCCAAGAACTCTGATTTTGAATAGCAAGCAAAAGGGCGAAAGATTGTTGGTTCTTTTGTTGAGTCCCGAAGGGTCCAAGGACACGTTGGTTTTCGATCTTGAGGGGAAACTTTTAGCTTTCAAAAGGCACTCTTTAGGTGGGCCCTCTTCAATGGAAATTAGTTACGAAAATTTTCGCCCTGTCAAAAATTTTGGCTACTTCGCATATGAAGTTTCCTTTTTTTTCCCCGAGCAGGGTGTGCGAGTAACTGTCGCTTTTCAGGAACTCGGTTTAAATTCGAGAATTTCCAGAAAAACCTTTATGATTAAGCCTTTAGGAAAATCTGCTCACTAAATCCGCTGCAGACTGGTCAGCAACGACCATAGATGATAGTAAGTTAGCCATCGGCCATTTTTCGTGAGCCCCAGGTTTAACGGTGATTCTAAAAAACGCTCTTCTATTTATTCCATTCCTAGTCTTTCTCGGACTCTTGCAGTCCTACCTTTGGGTTCCTACATATGGGGATCAGACTACCGCTGGGGATGGACGCCTAGAAAAATTCATAAGTGCGATTAGCGGGGACGCCCGTTTGCTGAACCCAATTGTCGCGGCTGATAGCGCTAGCGGCTTTGTTGTCTCACACGTATTTGACTCGCTCCTTGAGATTGATGAAAATCTGCGACTAAAACCGCACTTGGCCAAAGAGTACAAGGTCAGTTGCCTAGCGACGATCGTAGTCGGTGAGGGTTTTTCGCCAGAAAGCTTATTGCAAAAGATATCTCCTCATTTAACCAGTGAAGCCTCCGAAATCAGGGTGCTTGAGCCTTCGACTCTAATCCGACTCATCGATCCTGATGGTCCCGGACCCTTAAAAGAACAAGAGGTAAAGGTCACCCGCCCAAATCGAATCGAGTTTTCCCTTGATGATGTGGATCCGTCTTTTTTTGAAAAATCATTAAAAGTTCTCGGCGCTGAGTATGGGCAGGAAGTAACGGGAATATCAGCGGTAAGTGTGTCAGGGAAAATTAGTGAAGGCCTCATCTCGATCGCAACGGCCCTAGCTCCGATAACAGAAATCAGACCTGTTATCGATTTTGATCTTCGGAAGGATGTTACATTTCATGACGGAGAAGCATTCGACGCGTCGGATGTAAAGTTCACCTATGAAGCGATAATGGATGTTCGTAACCTTTCACCACGCCGATCAGATTTCGAACCAATTGAATCGATTCATATCCGGGACAGCCATAGTGTGAGAGTGATCTACAAGCGTCCTTTTGCTCCGGCTATTTTTGTCTGGAGCTATATGGGCATATTGCCAGAACATTTACTTAACTCTGTGGCTTTGGATAAAGAAATGGATGCAAGAGGTATTTCGGGGACAGCGAGAGACGGGTTTGGGGTGCGGGCTAGCAAATTTAATCGTTCACCTATAGGAACCGGTGCATTTAAATTTACCGATTGGAAGACTGACGAATCAATCTCGCTAGCTCGAAATCAAGATTATTTTGACGGCCCCCCAGAGTACAAAGAGTTACATGTGCGTATTATTCCTGATTCAGTTGCAAGAGAAGTGGAATTTAAGGCAGGTGCCGTCGATACTTACTTGGCAGATCCCCACCAGGTGGCGCGCTATCTAAAAGATCCTGCTTATCAACCGTTTACTTCGCTTGGCCTTGGGTACACTTACATTGGATACAATCTCCGTCGGGAGCCCTTTCAGGATGTTAGGGTTCGTAGAGCGTTAGGAATGGCGATTAATATTGACGAAATCATTGATTACGTTCTGTACGGCGAAGGGCAGAGAATCACCGGTCCGTATCCGATACAAACAGATTGGTATAATCACGACGTCCTGCCTGAGGCATATGATCCCGAAAAAGCTCTTGATTTGTTAAAAGAGGCGGGATTTCACAAGAACTCTGAAGGATTTCTAGAGAAAAATGGTCAGGAACTGAGATTTAATTTAATAAGTAACAATGGTAACCCACAAAGGAAGGCAATATTAACGATTGCTCAGAATTCTTGGAGAAAGCTGGGTATTCGTTGTGACACTCGTCTTTTGGAATGGGCAGTGTTTTTGAAAGACTACGTCAATACAGGAGACTTCGACGCAGTTGTTTTAGGGTGGGGGCTGTCCGAACTAGATCCAGATCTTTACCAAATCTGGCATTCAAGCCAAACGGGACCACAACAGCTTAATTTCGTCGGTTACAAAAATAACGAAGTTGATAATTTAATTGAGAACTTGCGGGAAGAATATTCTCGGACTCGGCAGGTTAAAATGGCTCGTAATCTTCATAGTCTTATTGCTAAAGATCAACCTTATACATTTCTTTATGTAGGAAGGAGGACTCAAGTAGTTGATCGAAAAATTGTTATGGTTAAGAGAAACGAATCAGGATCGGTTGTGGATTACGAAAAACTTCGACCAACTCCGACAGGTAACCTCAATTACTTTTTTAATCGATGGAGAAAACTTGAGGCGATTCCGGACTTATGATGTTTAAGTATTTTACACGTGCGCTAACCCAGCGTATTTTTCTCGCATTTCTCATCTCAATTATTGCTCACGCTGTAGTGCATTTGGCTCCCGGCGAACCCTCCGAAGTAGATCCCTCCAATCCGCTTATGAAGCCAGAAGATATCGCTCAAATCCGTATGGCTTTTCATCTAGATCAACCACTATATCTGCAATACGCTTATTGGATTCGTGATTTAGTCAACGGTGACTTAAAATCGTTTAAGGATAGCCAACCGGTTTTACCTAAAATTTGGGAGAGATTCCTTAATTCTTTACCGCTATTTTTCGTTGGAACGTTAATCGTCTGGTGTTTATCTTTTCCTACCGGAATTTATGCGGCCGTTAATCGAGGGTCAAAGTACGATCGACTTTCTACGTTCGGTAGCTATGCGCTTATTTCTCTTCCTAGTTTTTTTCTGGCGTATGTAGCCATCCTCTGGGTAGTAAATAACTTTGGAGTACCGGTTTTGGGAATGCGTACCTTCGGTCTTGAAGATGCGTCTGGAATCTCTCGATTCATGGATCGAGTTTGGCATCTCGTTCTTCCCTCATTTCTCTCCGCTATGGGAGGGGTAGCCGTTCTCTCGCGGTACGTTAGGTCTCAAATGCTTGAAGTTATAGACCAAGACTACGTGCGTACTGCCCGCTCAAAGGGGCTGGACGAAGATACGGTGATTTATAAACATGCGCTACGAAATGCTTTACTTCCGTTCATAACCATGTTTGGTTTAATGTTACCAGCGATGGTGGGTGGATCGGTGATTGTAGAACAGATCTTTGCTTGGCCCGGGTTGGGAAGATTGGGTTATGAGGCGATCTTGAATCGTGATTATCCGGTAATACTTACTTTAAACTTTATTGCAGCACTGCTTACTTTGCTCGGGACTTTTATATCTGATGTTTTGTATGCCGTTGCGGATCCTAGAATTAGGTTGCAATGACTAGGAAGAATATAAAGTCACCAGTACGTGAGACATGGTCGCATTTTTCTCGTAGCTGGTTTTCCGTTTCGGGCCTGATTATTCTAGCTTTTCTGGTAGTAGTAGCAGTGTCTGGAAAAGTCTTGACCGAATGGTTTGTAGTTTTTGATGCCGAGACTGTGAGGCTTCCACAAAAACTGCTCCCACCCATGAGTCTCGCTAATACGAATTCATTTGATGAAACGAAAGGACTTTTGTTTGGGCGATATTTGTTGGGCACAGACGAATTAGGTAGAGATGTATTTGCACGAATGTTACAGGGTTCATTTGTTTCCCTATCTATTGGTTTATTCGCTGTGGGAATTTCGCTTGTTGTAGGGATTTCCCTCGGAGGTCTTGCCGGCTTCTATGGTGATAAAAAAATCGGCATTATAAGGGTGGATACTCTTATAATGCGTTTTACCGATGTTATGCTGGCTTTTCCAACATTCTTCCTTATTTTGACGGTCGTAGCTCTTCTCCCTCCCAGTATCTATAATATTATGGCCGTCATAGGTTTAACAAGCTGGATGGGTACCGCACGTTTCGTTCGAGCTGAGTTCTTGTCATTGCGGGATGCAGACTTTGTGGTGGCGGCAAAGGCTCTCGGTGCATCAGAGATGAGAATAATTTTTCGACATATGGTACCTAATGCAGTAGCACCAGTCTTTGTCTCTGCAACTCTTGGAGTAGCTTCCGCAATACTTGCAGAATCGGCCTTATCGTTCTTGGGGTTTGGTGTGCGTCCTCCTTATGCAACTTGGGGGAATATTCTTTCTGACGGTCGTTCGTATATTTTTGATGCCCCTTGGCTTTTCTTTGTTCCGGGTTTTGCAATCTTGGTGGTGGTTTTAGCCTTTAATTTGGTTGGTGAAGGGCTCAGAGAGGCTTTGAACCCTCAACTTAGACGCACCAAATGACATCTTTGCTCGAAGTGCGAAACCTGAACGTGACCTTCGATACAGATGAAGGTAATCTGTCGGCTGTTCGTGGAGTGAACTTCACGATAAGAAAGGGCGAAAGTGTTGCCCTCGTAGGTGAATCTGGCTCGGGGAAGTCAGTTACTGCCCTTTCTGTTATGAGCCTACTTGGCAAAGGCGCCGAAATGAGCGCTGAAAAAATTGCCCTCTCTGGAAAAAACTTGCTTAGCTTGTCTGATGGAGAATTGCGCGACGTAAGAGGTAAAGAAGTAGGAATGATATTTCAAGAGCCGATGAGCTCTTTGAATCCCGTATTTCGAATAGGTGATCAGATTGCTGAGGTACTCCAACGTCATTTGCATCAAGATAGGAAAATTTCTTTACAAGAAGCAGAGCACCTTCTTGAAAAGGTAGGAATTTCCGATCCTCATTTGCGGGCTCAAAATTATCCCCACGAGTTGTCCGGCGGAATGAAGCAGCGGGTGATGATTGCGATCGCGCTTGCGTGTAACCCTGACTTGCTGATAGCCGATGAGCCGACCACAGCCCTCGATGTCACTATCCAGGCGCAAATCTTAGAACTTCTTGAAGAGCTTAGAGATGAATCAGGAATGGCAATCTTACTCATTACTCACGATTTGGGTGTTGTTGCAGAGTTTTCTGAGCGTGTGATGGTAATGTATGCCGGTGAAATCGTTGAAAACTGTGATGTAGGTAACTTATTCCAGGAAGCTGCTCATCCTTATACTCGGGCTCTTCTTAGGGCTCTCCCAAGCGCCCGTTCAGGAGGGAGACTGGAGTCGATAGAAGGAAGCATTCCTTCTCCGTTTTCATATCCCGAAGGCTGTGCTTTTTTTCAGCGCTGCCCACAGGCACTTGACGTTTGCGAACGTATTACGCCTCCTGAAACCGACCTTCTCGCAGGGAGGAAGGTACGATGTTGGCTTCAAGGGGGAGATCAGTGAAACAAAGCCAGGCACCCCTTTTGAAAGTCCGCGGCTTGACAAAAAGGTATCCAGTGAGGACAGGTTCTTTGTCTTCAACGCGGAGATGGCTTCAGGCGATAACAGATATTGATTTTGACATTAATTCTGGAGAGACTTTGGGCTTGGTAGGGGAGTCTGGTTGCGGAAAGACGACTGTCGGTCGTTCTGTTCTTCGACTTATCGAACCCTCGGCTGGGAAAATTGTTTTTGATGGAGCAGATTTACGGAGCCTTCGAGGTGAGGCTTTAAGGACAGTGCGAAAGAATATGCA
>DKAI01000131.1:0-10412 GCA_002450755.1 Deltaproteobacteria bacterium UBA6930 | reverse complement strand
TACGGTTCGCTAAATCCTCGAATGAATGTTCATTCAATAATTGGAGAGCCTCTCAGAATTCACGAGAAAATTAATGGAGATGAACTCGATCTTCGCGTTATTGAATTGCTCGAAAGAGTAGGTCTCCCCGAAATCTCTCGGTTTCGTTTTCCCCATGAATTTTCCGGTGGCCAACGTCAGCGTATAGGCATTGCACGTGCTATCGCTCTTAATCCAAAGCTGATAGTTTGTGACGAGGCGGTTTCTGCTCTTGACGTTTCTATACAGGCACAGATCTTGAACCTACTTCACGAGTTACAGGAAGACTTAGGTCTTGCTTATTTGTTTATTTCACACGACTTAAATGTGGTTCGTCACGGGGCCGATCGAGTTGCTGTTATGTATTTAGGGCGGATTGTCGAAACAGCGGATACGAACAACATCTTTGAAAATCCAAGGCACCCGTATACCAAAGCACTAGTGGCTGCGAACCCTGTACCGATCCCTGGCTCAAGAAGGAAACGGTTTGTTTTGAAAGGGGAGGTACCTTCACCTCTTACACCTCCTAGGGGATGTGCCTTTCATCCAAGATGCTCTCAGGCTATGGACTCCTGTCAAACGGACGAGCCTATTGTGTCTAATGATCGGCTGGGCCAGATTAGTTGTCACCTTTATGCAGAGTGAGGAATTCTTTGATCATTGACGTATCGGTTCTGTTTTAAGAATCATTGTCAGACCGAGATTGTTTCTATTGACCTTGACATGACCTGTCATCGCGGGCAATTTGGATCGTATGAGAGTTGAATATACTTTTGAACTAAGTGAAGTCGATACGCCGCGTTTTTCTGTCGAAGCTGTGGAGGGCATTTCGAAGGTGTTCACCTTGGCCACACTGGTACTGAATGTTTTATCTACAAAAAAGCAGGTGGAATTGGTCTTTCACGGACTGAATTCCAGTGATCCTACCAGAAAATTGGAGGCCTTTAAGACAATTGTTTCTGGCACAAACTTGGGAAATAGTTTGATATACGAGGAAGGCGAAGGAGGTGTTGTTCCGGAGTCTTCGTCACATTATTTGTGGGTAAGAGTTAGCAGCCCCCAAAACTCTGGAGCATGAAAATTTTCTCGGATAATGGACGTTAAAGGAGAGCATTACCTGAGTTGACGCGATGACAGTGAACATCCTCGGCCTGTCCAACGATGCCGCTTTTTTAAACTCAGAGATACAATTTCATTTTTTGCCTGTCGATTGACTTTAGGGTCCGCAGTGGACCGGAAAGGCATGATACGACAATATGTTTCAAAAGCCTTTTCTCGAGATTTGTTATCAACAGACTCTGGTAGCGATGCGTTGAGTTGTGCGAGAGCTTCTACTCTGCGTCTATATGTAACTTTTCGATAGAATTTCACCTGCTCAAGGTCCACAGGAATTGCCTGGGTAGGTTTGTCCAATTCTCCAGGGAAGACATAGTTCGTGACTTTTAGGTCGCCATGGTCCACACCTTTCCTGTGCAGTTCGATGATGCTTTCAGTGACGAGTTTAAGGCAAGACTGTGGGTCGACTCGTGACAGATCGAGAGGCGAGATAATTTCGTCGAGCTCTCCAAGTATTAGGATCGAACGGCGGATTATTCCCACAACTCTTTCTTCCAGAAACGCGAACGCTTCTGGTGCTCTTATATTCCTAGCCTCTAGTCCGTAAGCCGCCCGCCAGGCTCTTCGAGCGGCACTTCCTCTCAGGTTATCTGTAAATCCCCTTGCGACATTTCGGCAGGAGATCTCTTTAATCACGTAAGTTTGTTGGTTTAGTTGAATGCGCGTTATCTTGCTTCGTTGATCATCTTTAATAACATTGGAATCCCTGGCATGAATTGATTCGCAATGGAGTTCTAATATTTTTTCAAGGTCACCTTGAAGCAATGATTGTTTTTTCAGTCCACTAAAATTTTTCCAGGAAGTGATCGAAAATCGTCGGCCAGCGGATTTGGCTTTTTTCGTTCTGCTCCTTGCGTGGCGGTGAAAATGGCGCCATGCAGATTTCTCGATTTTCCTCCCCCACGTAGTCAGGAAGGCCCCTTTTTGACTTCTGGAGCCAAGAGCTTTGGATTCCTCTAGAATTGAGGCACTTACCAATACTCTTCTCTCATCTTCAGTGGTGTGTCGCCACAGCGAGTAATTTAGAGCCCCCAGGTCTAGTGTTCTTAAGAAGTTTGGTGTCTTAAGGCGGCGCGAGAACATGATCGTGCTCTGGAGATCCACGATGAGTACATTTGTGGGTGTTACCAAGATGTTCTCGGCGTGAAGATCGCGATGAATCATACCAGCCAAGTGAAAGGCCCCGATAGTTTTTCCGACTTTGGACAGCAAGGCGACCCTATCGCAGTCTTTTTCCACTAAAGCCTCAGTAAGTGGGTGTCCTTGGTAAAAGGTACTTACAAGTATCCCTTCGTTTTGATTAGTACGTCCCAATGCGAGTGGTCGAGGTGCTATCGAAGCGTTGCTTTTCCACACTCGATCTAGGGACGAGAATTCGCGAGAAGCAGCTTCCAAACGTAGGAGAGCTTTTACGTGTTCCTTGAATCCGTTGCGTTTCCCTGTTTTTTTGAAAAGTTTAATCAACAAGGGGCCAACTAGAGTTTGGGCGCAAACAACCTGTCTTCGCGGGTTGTCCCTAAAAAGTGTTCCCGGCCGATCACTGTTATCCAGCCAATCTGCAACCGCCGAGCAAATTTCTCTTTCACCCTTGAACCAGATGACGCTCATTTTGAGAACATCTCGTGTTTGCGTAAGGCTACCTCCTTGTAAAGAGAACGAAGGGCAGTAATGTGATGTTCCCAGCTTGTCTGTTCAGCTCTTTCCCGCCCTGCGACACGCAATTTCTCTCTATATTTTGGATCAGAAAGGGCGTCGAGTCCGTTCGCAAAGCTCTTGGAATCGGCCGGGTCTTCTAGGGTGAGTCCAGCTTCGCCGAGCCATTCCGCACCACCATTAGATTTACTCGTTAGTACGGGGCACCCGCTTGCAGCTGCCTCGAGCGTTACATTCGCGAAGGCATCGTATTTTGTTGGGAGAATAAGACCGTCTGACGCTGCAAGGAGTTTGTCAGAATCCTTCCTCGGCCCTAGGAATTTAACTCTTTTCGTTAGGCCAAGCTGATTGACTAGTACTTTCCAGGATGATGTTGAGTCTTTACCCGCAACCCAGAGGTACGATTCTTGGTTCTTAGAGAGAGCGAGAGCCTCTAATGCAGTTCTGAGTCCTTTTCTTTCAAATCCGTGACCCAAGAATAGCCACATCGTTTCCTGAGAGTTCAAATGAAATTTTTTCCGCGCATCGCTCCGTTTTTCGGGATGGAATTTCTTAGGATCTACACCGTTTAAGATGAGTCGGCATCTATCCGAACCTATTCCATATCTCTTGGAAATCTCGCGAGCGACCATGGCAGAGTTGCAAATCACGATTTGGGAAGGGTCGGAAAAAACTTTCTTTTCGAGTCGAAGCAACAGTCGATGGCGAGGTGAAAGCCAGCGTACAGCGAGAGGCATCCCCTTAAAGCTTCTTTCGAGGTACGCTGCATGACTTCCGCCACCTGCTCGAAATATGTCTTGATGTCTCGTTCTAGAGAACGTCTGTACCACGTCGAAATGCGAGCGGGGCGCAGCGCGACTAGATTCCCTACTAAAAGCTGATACTCGCATTGGATGCCAGTTAAAGGGAGTTTTCAGGGGGTGTAGGTTTACTTTGGGGTTCTCGGCGGCTTCGCGGGCGAAAACGTGTACTTGATCCCCAGCGTTAGCCAATCCCTCGGCGACCTGCCAGGCAGCTCGCTCCACACCCCCAGTAGGGATGAACCGTTCAATAATTAAGGCAATACGCATTTGGATCGCAATAGGGTATCTCTCTGCAGCCCCCTTGGGAACAGCTTTGTACTAGTCGTGACTATCACCAGGGGGGTGTGAGAAAGATGCACACGATATTATATTCGTTTCGATAGGTTGAGAGTCTAATGGGTCAAAAGGGGAGTTAAAAAGAGCTAAGTTGTATCTTGTTCCGAGATTCTGGTAGTGGAACCGGAAGGTGCCCCGTGGACTCTATACTCTTGCGTCTGAATTGGAGAGGTAAAACAGAATGAGTGATGGTGCAGAGAGTTCTGAATCGGTGAAAGCAGACTCGTCTCGCATAGAAGCGAGAGGGATTTCAAAGCGTTATGGCGATTTTACGGCAGTGGAAGGCGTGTCATTTGACGTAGGCGAGGGAGAGGTTGTTGGCTTCCTGGGGCCTAACGGCGCTGGCAAGACTACTACGATGAGAATTTTAACAGGTTTTATTCCACCGACAGAGGGGAGTGCACAGATAGCGGGCTATGACCTGTTTTCGAGCCCCTTGGAAGCACGAAGGTCGATCGGGTATTTGCCTGAGTCGCCACCCATTTATCCTGAAATGAGTGTCAGGAGTTATCTAGTATATGTTTCAAAGCTTAAGGATCTTCCTCGGGCCAGGCGCAAGGAGGCTGTCGACAAGGCTCTTGAGCGCTGTGGTTTGACGCACGTGCAGAGCCGAGTGATAGGACTCTTATCGAAGGGTTATCGACAGCGGGTAGGCCTTGCTCAGGCCATAGTCCATGAGCCGCCCGTATTGGTTCTGGACGAACCTACAGTCGGGCTCGACCCAATTCAAATATCTGAAATTCGCCAACTTATTGCTGACCTCGCAAGACCCGGCGAACATGGGGGCCAGAGTGTAATTCTCTCGACCCATATTCTTGCCGAGGTTGAAGCAATATGCCGCAGAGTATTAATAATCAACGAAGGGACTCTCGTCCTAGATGCCCAGCTGACTGCTTTGGCACAAGAAGGTCAGCGTTTGGAAGATGTTTTTACTCGCGCGGCTCAGGGAGAGAGCATCGCTCTTGGTCGCGAGGTAGGTAAATGAGACATATAACGTCTATCGCTGGGAGAGAGCTGTCGTCGCTTTTCGTTTCTCCTGTGGCATATGTAACCCTCACGCTCTTCGCTCTCCTTGCGGGCTTTTTCTTTCTTGCAGGTGTTTTGAGTTTCGACGCTCAGGTCGCGGAGGCGCAGAGTCTTCAATACACGGATTATTTAGAGAAAATTAATCTGAATGACGCGGTCTTGGGACCTTTTTTTGGTGTTATGTGGATTGTTTTACTTTTTCTTATTCCGGGTATTACGATGGGCCTCTTCGCTTCAGAGAAGGTCAATGGTACTCAGGAACTTCTACTAACCAGTCCTATAACTATATGGGAACTCGTTTTGGGAAAATATATAGCCGGCGCTGTTTTTGCAGCCTGTTTGGTTTTGGTTGCTGCTTTTTTTACAGGGATTCTATTCCTATATGGAAATCCTGAGTTCTGGCGGACTATTTCGGGACTCTTAGGACTCCTCTTGCTCTCGTGGAGTTACGTGGCCGTAGGCGCTTTCGCTTCTTCAGTTACCCGAAATCAGCTCATTGCCTTCTTCCTAGCATTGGTGTTGCTCCTCATACTGTGGATGCTGGCGGTTGTCGCTGACTTAGGGGCCGCGGGTGGGACAATTGGTGCAGATTCCAATTTATCGGAGGTGATGAGGTTCCTCTCGGCCTCCGATCGTTTCGAGAAGATGGTCAGGGGGCTCGTAGATACTCGGGATCTTGCCTATTTCGCCTTTATGATTAGTGTTTTTCTTGTATTTACAAAAACTTCGGTTGAATCTGCGAGGTGGCGTTAATGCGTTGGTCGGGACTTCTTGGTTGGCTAGGAGCAGTGGCCATTGTTTTTGGTCTGGTCTCACTTTTCTTGCAGATGGCTACAGGTGGTTTGTTTTTGGCTAGGGATTTGCCATGGATCTGGGCGAATTTCGCAGTGGGAGCTGCGCTCTCTCTTTTTGCACTTGTCTCAAATGCCGAAAAGCTTAGAGAGAAGCTCGGAAGCGGCGGGACGAAGCGCGCTGGTAAGTACGGAGCTAACGCTCTCCTGGGCTTGACTCTTGGTGTTACGTTGTTGACGTTGCTTGCGTTTCTTTCCACCCGTTACCACACTCGCTGGGATTGGTCAGAATCGAAGGAACATACTCTATCTAATCAGGCCGAGAAGATTCTGTTGGGTTTAGAGGAGGATGTGAAGTTTACTGGCTTCTACACGTCGGTAAGAGAACCGTCCGTCAGGCAACTTTTAGACCGCTTCGATTACGTTAGTGAACGGGTGTTCGTCGAGTTTGTTGATCCCGAGGTCAATCCGGGACCATCCAGGGCACTTGGCATTGAGGACGAAAGACTGACGGATGGTCTTCTTCACATTCAACTGGGAAATCAATCGACTGAAATTCAAGAATTGACCGAGGAAACGATTACGAATGCGTTAGTGAAGCTAACGAGGCATGATGTTCGCCGCGTGTACTTTCTTGAAGGTCACGGTGAGCGACTAGCCATGGAGGAAAACGCGGAAGGTCCCGAAGGATTTTCACAATTTAGAGCGGCTTTGCTAAATGAGAACTATGAGGTAAAGGGGCTCCTCCTTGCGGCTACGGGAAGTGTGCCTGAGGATGCAAGTGTGCTGATAATTGGGGGACCGATAAGGCCCCTTCACGACTCCGAACTGCAGGCGATTGATGATTATGTCGAACGAGGTGGTGCAATCCTGGTGATGATTGATCCTCAATCGGAAGCGAAACTTGATTCTAAATTGGAAAATTGGGGAGTGAAGTTGGGAGATAATATCGTTGTCGATCGAGTGCAAGGTTTGTTCGGCCGCCCTGTCTCCCCATTTGCTGGGCGTTACGCGGAGCACGAAATCACAAAACCCATCCGCGAAAGAACGTTGTTCCATTTAGTACGAAGTGTAAGACCAACCAATGTTAGGACTGGAAACTTTACTAGTGTGGTTATGACCGGTGACGAGTCATGGGGTGAAACGGATTTGGAAACGTTCTATAGCGTTGGTCAGGCGGCTTTCAACGAAGGCGACGTTATGGGGCCTGTGCCGATCGCCGTAGCTGGCGAGATAGGCCCTAGCGGTGAGGGGGACGCGGCTAGAGTAGTTGTGTTCGGAGATTCCGATTTCGCTACTAATGTTTTGTTCGGCCAACATCGTAACCGTGACCTCTTGCTTAACTCAGTTAATTGGCTGTTGAGTGATTTTGATGCCATCTCAATTCGCCCTGCCACCGCACGCGCCAGTCGTCTTGCACTAAATACCGAAGAATTTATGAGGCTCCGTGTCCTGTCGCTTTTCGTTCTACCAGAGATCATTGCAGGGCTTGGCGTATTCGTCTGGTGGTGGCGCCGTCGCGAGTTGGCGTAGGAAACCGATGAATCAAAGAAGCACGATTCTTTTGGTAATTGTTACCGCTTTAGTAGGCGCTTTTGTCTATTTTTATGAAATTCGCGGTGCAACAGATCGCGACAGTGAGGAGGAAAGAAAGGCGCTCCTCTTCGCTGACGTCGCCGCCGACGGTATTGACTGGATAGAGCTGTTCACAAGCGATGGCCTGAATGCTCGTATCGAGCGTGAGGGTGAGAGTTGGAGGTTGGTGAACCCCTTAATTTATAAAGCGGACTCAGTAGCTTCAGACGGGTTGGCGAGGGCGATTGCAACGCTGAAGTTTGGCAGACAGTTTGCGAATCCCGAGACTCTAGAGATATACGGTCTCGATAAGAATCCGAGCGTTCGGTTTGGTTCTAAAGGCCAAGAGTATGCTTTCACGATTGGTGACGAGACACCTTTGGGTGATTCCACATACTTATCAAGTGAGGGTGGACAAAAGGTATTTTCGGCAAAAACTTTCGAAGTCTCACCATTTGAGAAAAGCTTGAGCGAGTTGCGGGATCGAAGTGTGCTGTTCTTCGAGAGGGACGATGTTACGGAGATTTCAGTTCGCTGGGGCACTTCTGAGGCAACACTATTCAAATCCTCGGATAAAGAGTGGAATATGAAGGTTCCGGTCCAGGCTCGTGGTGACCGTAATGCAGTCGAGTCGCTGTTATCTCAGATGCAATTTTTAAAGGCTCTGGATTTTGTGGACGAACCTGGAGTGGCTGAGCAGGATACCTTTTCCCAGCCGGAGACAGTGATCACGCTCAAGGAACGCGAGGGTAGATTTCATAAGTTGGAAATTGGCCGGGCTATCGGTGATAGAAGGCTCGTTAATGTAGAAGGAAAGACTACTTTATTCAGCGTACGTTCCGACCTAGTAGATGATTTGCCCCAGGACGTTGTTTCTTTAAGATTTAGAGAGGTCGGACGCTTTTCAGCGGTTGAGGCCAAGGCCTTTAAACTTGATTTTCATAATGCTAATGGATCTTTGGACTTATCCGTTTTTGGAAATCGTGATGAAGGCAACTGGGTCACTGATCCTAAGATGGCTCCTGGCAAGGCCTCTCGTTTTTTGTCGTCCCTTGCGGGTGTAGTGGCGATCGATATTGATGAAGAAAAAGCCACGGATGAGACCTTATACACTCTAGGCTTGCTGCCACCGAAGGTGTCTATAACTATTCAGGGCGATATGTCGGAAGGTAAAAGAGAAGTCCTTGCTAATGTCGAACTTGGGGTCGTAGATGCCGACCGTGGCATTGCAGCACGTATTCAAGGAGAAAGAACTGTTTATCGTTTACACTACGACTTGGCTGAGGACATTCCGATAAGTCCAGAAGCGTTTCGCAATAGATTCAGTCATCAGAGTGAGGAAGACAAGAACGAAGACGATTCGGGAGAAGACCTATAGTTCTGAAAATAAGTTAAGTCCGGGTTAACTCAAACTGTTTTGCTCCGCAAAGGCGGTTATTGAGAACTTTTCATAAGTTAAACGTGTACAGTGCTGATTACCTTCAACATGTTGTCATGAATTATTCCGTTGCTAGCCACAACTTCACGGCCCGAGTCAAATGCAGCTCCCCCAGAATGGTTAGAGATTCGCCCTCCAGCTTCTTCCACCAACAGGTATCCCGCTGCTACGTCCCATGGCGATAGTTTTAGTTCCCAAAATCCATCGAGTCGTCCTGAAGCGACATAACAGAGGTCTAGAGCAGCAGAGCCGTCGCGACGCATTGCTCGAGCAGTCTTTAAAAACGCGGCAAAATACTCAACATTTTCACGCCTACTTCGCTTTTGATCGTATGCAAAACCTGTGGCAAGAAGTGAGCGTTCCATGAGGGATTCCCGTGAGACCGAAATCTTGAGGTTATTCCGAAAAGATCCTCCTCCTCTGATGGCATGGTAAAGCTCGTCCATAAGCGGATCGTAAATCACAGCTAGGGTTCTTTTCTTCTCTCTCTCGATGCCAATCGAGATGCAGAAGCGGGGATAGCCATGTGCATAATTAGTCGTTCCGTCAAGCGGATCGATAATCCAGCGCCATGTAGAGTTTTTTCGATTCGTACCGCCACCTTCTTCCGCAAGGATCGAGTCCTCTGGGAACATTTCCTCTATTTTCGCTACTGCCAATCCTTCGCAGGCTCGATCAACTTCGGTCACTAAGTCTATGTCCACTGACTTCGTTTGGATTTCTAGTGGAGTTTCATACCGGTCTCTTTGAATGTCTCCAGCCGCTCGAGCAATTTTTACGGCGACTCTCAGGCGTTCTTCTGTGGGTTTATCCATGACGTATTCTACTAATTGCTCTTAGGGCTTTTTCAGCAATCATTTGGGGGTTTGCGTTTCGTTGTACCAAAGCCTTTCGGCACTGCCTAAGAACGTACCAGGTATCTAATAGATCAGAAAAAGGTCCCCCCAGCGAGGCCCGCCGTTCCGTAGCTTCGGTATGAATCCATAAACAACCGGCCTGTAGAAGATTGCCTACTCCGGCCGCGGCATGGATCCGAGGTCCTCGATAGGTCTCGGCCCAGTTGAGCACATCTACATCAGTTGATCCTACTAAAGCATTTATTTCTTCTAGGAGCTCAGAAATCTCAGGTGAAGGTTCATCGCTGATTGAGGGAGAAAGAATAATTCTCTGACAACGCGATCTAACCGTGGCTAAAAGTGATGCAGGATTCTCCGTCACTAATAAAATGTGTGTGGCTACGGGCGGTTCTTCGAGCAATCTGAGGATGCAGTTTTGTGCCTCGACGTTTAGCCAGGATGCATCTGACACCACGAGAACTTGTCGTCCAGAACTCTGGAGATAGAGCTGCTTTTGAACGGCTCTGAGCTGGCCGATGCGAACTCTGGTATCGCCCGATCCTCGCTCGATCCAAAAAAGATCCGGATGGTCGCCAATGTGCCTGTAAAGAGCGCCTTTTTTGCCGCTCCCATCTAGTTCAGGCTCTTCACGGGCGGTAGATCGTCTGCAGGAGTTACAACCCTCGCAGGGCGCCTCTGGGATATTCTCGCACGCAAGGGCTCGAGCAAACCAACGAGAAACTTGCCGGGATTCTTCAGAGGGTCCTTGAATGATGTAGCCCGAGTGAATGCGTTGCGTAGCCAGCGCTCTTAGGCACAG
>DKAI01000187.1 GCA_002450755.1 Deltaproteobacteria bacterium UBA6930 | reverse complement strand
CCTGCTGGGCGCCCCGCAACTTGGGGGACAATCCAAGCACCTTCATTGTTGGCTTCCTCAGTAATGTCGAGGATGCGCCGCCACTGAGTGGGGTCGAGATCGTTTTGGAGTAGTGCGAAGGTAATCGGACGTCCAACCTCTTTTGATAACCTTCGTACCCAGTCCAGTTCTTTTCCTTCAGGCATTAAATCTGAGGCCATCTCAAAGACACCGCTTCCTGCACGGCCGAGAGCCTGCCCAATGGCAAAAATCTCTGCCTCGTCTGCGAAGGTGCCAGGGACAGCCTCACCCTCGATGGATCGGTGAAGCACCGTTCGGGAGGTTGTGAAACCGAGGGCGCCTGCACGAATTCCGGCTTCTACGATTCTTCCCATTTCCTCGAGATCTTGCGCGCTTGCCTTCTCGTTGTTTGCACCACGTTCCCCCATGACGTAGGCGCGTACCGCACCATGGGGAACTTGTGCTCCGATATCGATAACACGAGGGTGTGATTCAAGAGCATCTAAGTACTCTGGAAAGCTTTCCCAGGCCCAGTTGATTCCTTCGGAAAGTGCCGCGCCAGGAATATCTTCAACACCTTCCATAAGACCGATAAGCCAGTCGTGACTGTCTGGTTTGGCCGGGGCAAAACCAACACCACAATTACCCATGACGACGGTTGTCACTCCGTGCCAAGAAGACGGGGCCAGGTAGGGGTCCCACGTCGCTTGACCGTCATAGTGTGTGTGGATGTCGACAAATCCGGGAGTAACGAGGAGCCCGTCGGCATCGATCTCGCGGCGGGCAGGTCCTGCTTTTCCTCCGACCTCTTCGATCTTTCCTTCTGAAATGGCAATGTCGCCAGTAAACGAAGGCTTTCCGGAGCCATCTGCGATTTTTCCGCCTTTAATCACGAGGTCATGCATAACTAAAACTCCTTAAAATCTGAAAGGAAACATAGGCGGTTTTTAAACTTAGCGGTGACAATTTGAGAACTAAGGGGCGGTGGCGGGTGAAATCCCCAAGGGGTCGAGTACAATCTAGGACGTATGGTCCACGATGGATCGGGCGCCTAACTTCCGGATTGGAGCGCTTTCATTAAAGGGGATAAACGTGCACGTAGGATACTCAGCAATTTTTCAAAACCCAGGTGACCAGCTTTCGGATACCGAGGTTTACCAAAACGAAGTGCGTTTGGCAGAGTTAGCGGAGCCTCTGGGTTTTGAGTCGATTTGGGGCGTGGAACACCATTTCACCGACTATACGATGTGTCCAGACGTGATCCAATTTCTCACTTACATGGCCGGCCGTACCCGCAAAGCGCAGTTGGGCAGTATGGTCATCGTGCTTCCATGGCATGATCCGATCCGCGTTGCTGAGCAGATTTCGATGCTCGATCACGTTTCCGGCGGTCGAATGATTCTCGGAATTGGCCGTGGCGTCGGTCGGGTGGAGTACGAGGGATTTCGCCTAGATATGAATACGAGCCGTGAGAGGTTTGAGGAATACACGAAGATGGTCCTCGATGGACTGGAGCAGGGTTATCTCGAATGCGATGGGGATTTTGTGAAACAGCCCAAGAGGGACATTCGACCTCGGCCGTTAAAGAGTTTCCGCGGCAGAACTTATGGGGCGGCGGTTTCCAACGAGACCATGCCTTTGATGGTTAAAAATCACGCTGGAATTCTCGTGGTGCCGCAGAAGCCCTGGAGCGTAGTGAAGAATGACATCCTCCTGTACAACGCCGCCTACCGGAAGGAGCATGGCGAAGATGCTCCTAAGCCCTTGGTGGGGGGCTGGACTTTCGTAGACGAGAGCGCCGACCGAGCCGAAGAGTTGGGACGCAAGTACATCAAGGAGTATTACGAATCTGTGATCAAGCATTACGAATTTGACGATGTGCATCTGTCCAAGACAAAGGGCTATGAGTTTTACGGAAAAGGATTTCAAGAGAAAATTCAGGAGCTTGGGAAGGATAAGGTCATCGATTTTCTAGTTGATCTCGCCTGTTTCGGCACGCCTGAGCAATGCTTTGAAAGGATCATGCATTTCCACAACCTGACGGACATGAACGGTTACATGGCCATCCTTAGCTACTCGGGAATGCCTTACGCTGAGGCTGAGCGGAATATGCGACTTTTTGCTTCTTCGGTGCTCCCAGAGTTAAAGAAGGTGGAGGTGGCCGAGGCCGAATTCGCATTAAGCGCCTAGGCCAGAGATTATTTTTACTAAAAGATGTTCTTTCGCGGAGCCTGCGCGCAAGGCGGACTCTGGTGAAGAACGGAAGACTCTTAGTTTCTTTTAATAGAAGGAGTGAGGGATGCCTAAAGGCTACATGCTTAGTGCACACAGACGACCGGCGGATCCGGAAAAGAGAGATGCCTACGCCAAATTGGCCGGCCCAGCCCTAGAGGCTGCTGGGGGTAAGCTGATTGCTGCTGGCGGGCGGGTCGAAGCTCGCGAAAACGGCTTGGCCGAGAGAACTGTTCTCATCGAATTCGAAAGCTACGAGGCCGCGGTCGCTGGCTACGACAGCGATCTCTACCAAGAAGCCTTGCGAGCTCTCGACGGCGGGGCAGACCGAGACATTAGACTATTCGAAGGCCTTTAATAGGTTTCTCGTTGGGCTAAGAGCTCTTGTCTATTCAGAGGCGAATTTGCTCCTATGTGCGCGTCTTGAAGTAGCAGTCCTTTCGGATTACGAGACCGTCTTTAAAGGTATAGATGTCACAACCCATCCAGTCTTGAGCGCCGTTTGTGGCCGAAGTCGCCGTACGGCGCCAGCTTGAAAGAGCTTGGTTGTCGGAGACGACATGGTTCTCGCCAATCCACTTGATATCGGGAGAGTCCGCGAAGACGTGTTCAAACGCTTCTTTGAGAGCTTCCTTCCCCTTAATCCTACCGCCGAAAATTTCATCTCCTACGGGAGTCAAGAACTCGCCGTCTTCGGCGAAATAAGAAAGCACTTTCTCAATGTCATGCTGATTGAATGCATCACAAAGAGCGTTTAAATCTTCAATTTTGAATTGGGCTGCCAAGATTTTTCCTCCAGTGTCGTATTGGAACGTTAGTATAGCTAACTAGGGAGAGGTGCTATGCGTCCAGCTTCATTTGGATACCAGTTAGCTTCCAATTTGATCGATGCCTCCCAGGCATGCGCAAGAGGCGCGATTCCCCTTGCGGGAGGTCAAAGCCTGATAGCAGCAATGAAATCGCGACAAATGACACCCGAACTGCTTGTCGATATCGGTGAGCTTAGAGACCTCCGGGGTATTTCGATTAAATCGGAAAGGATTCGGATAGGCGCTCTTACGCGACACTGCGATTTGATCAGAAGTGAACTTCTCAAAGAAAAAGTTCCATGGCTATGCGAGGCAGCAAGTCTTATTGGCGATGTTCAAATCAGAAATCGCGGGAGTATCGGAGGAAACGTTTGTTTTGCCGATCCTCGAGCCAACTTGCCACCGGTTTTAATCTCTCTTAATGCAACGGCGGTTGTCGGTTCATCCGAATCATCTCGAGAGGTACCAATAGAAAACCTGTTTCAAGGTTTCAGAGAAAACGCTTTAGTCGCAGGAGAAATTCTCTTGGCTGTGGAGTTCGACGTTGTGGAGGGGCAGAAGGGTTCTTACCGGGAGCTTTCCCCGCAATTGAATGGTGTTCCTTTAGTCAATGTATCCGTATCGTCCGGAAACAGTATTGGGGTGGGAGTTGGCGGACTGAACAGTTGTCCGTTGAGACTGATTCGCGTTGAAGAAGCTCTTGTGGACGGTATCGGTCCTGCCTTGGAAGCCTTTGACGGGGAAGCGTTCGAACCGTTGGAGGATTTGCAAGCTGGCGCAAAATATCGGATTAAGGTGGGCCGTGTTCTCTTGCGAAGAGCCCTTGAAGAAGTTCTGAATTGACCCAGGAAACTCTAGATGTGCAGTTCCGACTAAATGGTGGAGACCGTAAGTGCAAGGTTTCGCCAAGAACTCTACTTGTCGATGTGCTTCGTGATGAATGCGGTACGACTAGTGTGCACATCGGATGTGACGAGGGGATTTGCGGCGCGTGTACTATTTTTCTCAATGGAGAATCGGTTAAGAGTTGCCTGGTCTTGGCTGTTCAGGCCGAAGGGAAGGACGTCGAGACACTCGAAGGGACGGGGTCGGTCAAAGAACTTGATGTGGTGCAACAGGCCTTTGGTGAAGAGTTTGCCCTTCAGTGTGGTTTTTGTACTCCTGGAATGGTGGTAAGCGCCCGCGCGCTTTTAAAAAACAATCCCAACCCTACGGACCAGGAAATTCGCGCTGCAATGGTCGGAAACCTTTGTCGCTGCACGGGCTATCAAAATATTTTAAAGGCAGTAAAGAAAGCAGCGGAGCGGCTTCAAAGTGGCTGACCAAGAAGAACAGCCGTCGCCCAAGTCGCCGTGGGTTGGACGTTCTATTTCTCGTAGAGAAGATGAAAGGCTCCTTCGGGGTGCGGGAAGGTTCGCGGCAGATGAAAACGTTCCCGGACAGTTGCATGCGGCGATTCTGCACAGCCCTCATGCACATGCGCGAATCGTTAATATTGACACGACTATTGCAGAGGCGATGCCTGGAGTCGAAGTTGTTGTAACGGGGCAATCTTCTCTGGATCTTTGGCAACCGCTTCCGCCATCCGTTGATCTCGTAGATATGCGTTTGCCCGAGACTTATTCTCTCGCCACGGAAATTGTTCACTACGTAGGGGAACCAGTTGCGGCTGTTGCGGCTTCGGACCCGTATTTAGCTCAAGATGCTGCGAATGCGATCTCGGTTTCATATGAAATTTTGGAACCTATTTTGGATCGACGAAAAGCCATTGAACCGGGTTCACCACTGGTTTATCCGGATTGGCCCGACAATAGACAATGCCTTTGGGAGTTTTCCTTTGGCTCGGTGGATGAGGCTTTCGAAAATGCTGAACACGTTGTAAGCAGAGATGTAGCAGCGCACCGTTACAGCGCAGTTCCCATGGAAATGCGAGCTCTGGTTTCTCGGTTCGATCCAGTGAGAGAAGAACTTACTGTTAGGGTTTCCACTCAGATTCCTCATCAAGCACGTACTGTTTTGTCCTGGATTTTTGGTTTGTCCGAAAACAATATTCATATCCTCGCGGAAGACGTCGGTGGAGGATTTGGAAACAAGCTTCAGTTGGATGTAGAGCCGATTCCGATCCTTTTGTCGATAATGTCAGGTAAGGCAGTGAAGTGGGTGGAGAGACGGGACGAGTGGTTAACTTCAGCACCAGCATCCCGGGACTTTGAGCATAGGATTGAAGGAGCGTTTTCTTCAGATGGAGAACTTCTTGCCGTCCGAGATCATCTTATCGGAGATGTGGGGTGTGACGGTGCGGTTCGAGCGGGAGGAGCGGGAGCGTTGCTTGTAGCTGGTACCTACGGACCGGGCCCCTATAAAGTTCAGCGTTATAGCACGAAGGTGGAAATTGTAGTTACGAACAAAGCTCCTTACGGTGCCTATCGTGGCTTTGGTAAAGATGTAGCGAATCTCGCAATGGAATTCCTAATGGATGAAGGCGCAAAGTCGCTTGGGATCGACCCGCTTGAGTTACGTCGAAGAAATTTAGTAGACAACTATCCATATGAGATGGCAACAGGGCCTTTGATCGAAAGTGGAAGCTTTTTATCTTGTCTGGCTAAGGTTGAAAAAGCGATGGATCTCCCGGCATTGAAAGCAAGGCAGAAGGCTGGTTTGGTCGATGGAAAATATTTTGGGTATTCCGTTATCAGCGTTTTGGAACCCTCAGCGGCGACGATTCCAAATTCTCTATTCACGGGTTACGAATCGGCCACTGTAAGACTAAGCCCTTCGGGTGATGTCACCGTTTTAACTGGCATGATGCATATTGGGCAAGGAATAGAAACTGCAGCTGCTCAGGTTACAGCTGACCTTTTAGGTGTGATCCCCGAATCCGTTCGAATTGTTAGTGGGAATACGGATTCCGTTCCTTACGGACTGGGGTCTTTTTCGAGTCGAGGCGCAACTTATGGTCTCTCGGCCATACATGATGCTGCTCTTATGGTTCGCAAGAAGCTTCTTAAGGCTGCTGCGAATCTTCTTGAGACTGACGTTACCGCTGTGGAAATTGCAGACGGATTTGCGACCGTTATTGGCGCACCCGAAAAAACTTTGAGTATCCCCGAAATAGCTAAGGCCGTCTATTTCTTCCCGGGGCCCTATGTTGTCCTTCCCGACGAAAAGGAGCCGACCTTGGAGGCGCAGGCCGTATGGACGAATCCACAGGTGAGTTGGACTCCTGACGTACATGG
>DKAI01000098.1 GCA_002450755.1 Deltaproteobacteria bacterium UBA6930 | reverse complement strand
GTATTCGGCTGCGAAAGCGATGGGGAGGCTTTGGAAATATTCAGGAACCTGCTCCCAGACCGCTCGATAATTCCAATTTCCGCTCGCGCATTGGTCGCGGGTCTTGGCTCTATACATTGCCTTACACAGCAAGAACCGGTCTGTACATCCGGCTCATATAGCAAGGACTGAAGATTTGTCTCTTTAATTACTTCAAAGACTTGCAAGTTTTCCTTTCGTGAGACCGCTTGATTAAGTACACCAGGGGACTACGCTTGTAGGGAGTTTCACATTTACGCGAAAACATCCAGGAATCTCGGGTGGCCAGCCTGGCGACCTTGCCAAATTTAAAGAGATTCCAGATAGAGGAGAACGGTCGTGATCGAGGTCAAAAAGCATGATCTGGTTATCGTAGGTGCGGGGGCTGCGGGGCTTCGGGCGGCAATTGCGGCTGCCGAAGCGGATCCCTCCGCAAGCATTGCCCTCGTTTCTAAAGTCTATCCGATGCGAAGCCATACGGTTTCTGCGGAGGGAGGAGCCGCGGCGGTGGCTCGTGAAGATGACTCCCAGGAAATGCATGGATACGACACGGTCAAAGGTTCAGACTTTCTCGGCGATCAAGACGTGATTGAATATTTTGTAGAGGAGGCTCCCAAAGAACTCACTCGCCTAGAACATTGGGGCTGCCCGTGGAGTCGAAATAATGACGGCAGTGTTGCCACACGAGCGTTTGGGGGTATGACGACTAAGCGAACATGGTTCGCGGCAGATAAGGTGGGCTTTCATATCCTCCATAGTCTTTTTCAGCATTCTCTACAGTTCGAGAACATCGTCCGATATGACGAGAATTTCGTAACAAAACTTTTGGTTGAGGATGGGGCTGTCCGCGGAGTTTCTTCGCTCTCAATTAGGGAAGGCGTGGTCCGTTGTATTTTGGGAAGGGCCGTGATACTGGGAGCAGGTGGTGCTGGCAAATGTTTCCCCTTCACTACAAATGGCATGATTAAAACTGGTGATGGAATGGCTCTAGCATATCGCGCTGGGGTTGCCTTGAAAGATATGGAGTTCGTGCAGTATCACCCCACAGGCTTACCTGGTACAGGCATTTTGATAACGGAAGCCTCGAGAGGCGAAGGTGGTTATCTCCGAAATTCATTAGGTGAGCGATTTTTAGTCGATTATGACTACGGCGTAGGAGCCAAAGCCGAACTAGGTCCGCGGGATATGATCTCACGGGCAATAATGGGAGAGATAGCTGCTGGCCGAGCGCTTAAAGGGCCTTACGGACAGTACGTGCATCTTGATCTTACGCACGTGGGAGAGTCGGCGATCGATAGCAAACTCCCATTTGTAAGGGAGTTAGGAAGAACCTATGTCGGTGTGGACCCTGTTCACGAGATGATTCCGATAAGACCCGTTGTGCACTACATGATGGGAGGAGTAGATACCGATATTACCTCGGCAACTTCGTTGCCGGGTTTATATGCGGCGGGCGAGGTCGCTTGCGCATCGCTTAACGGAGCTAACCGTCTCGGATCGAATTCGCTCACTGAATGTCTGGTATTTGGCGCTCGCGCCGGAACTACAGCGTTGGATTATGCAAATGGCACCGATGACTGCAACGAGGCACGAATGCGAACCCAGGTTGCAGACGAGATTGAAAGACTAGACGGCCTTAGAGGACGACAAAAGGGAGGGGAGCGGATTTCTCAAATTAGAAACGAAATGAACCTGACAATGGAGCGAGGCTGTGGCGTTTATCGCGATCAGGATTCTATGACGCAGACGGTGAGAGAAATGGGACAGTTAAGGGGCAGGGTTTCTGACTTAGGTCTGCAGGACTCCAGCAAGGTGTTTAACACTGAACTTATCGCCGCTCTTGAGCTCCACAATATGGTCGACGTGGCCGAGTCCGTTGCAATGGCTGCGCAGCAACGAAAAGAGTCGAGGGGCGCACATGCTTGCAGTGACTTTCCTCATCGTAATGATCAGGAATACTTACATCACTCCCTTATCCATTGGGATGTAGGGGGACCTAGGTTTGGCAAAAAACCGGTGAATCTGGGAACTTGGGAACCCGAGGAGCGTAAATACTGATGAATGAAATAAACAAAAAGACTGTTAAAGTTACACGCTTTGACCCGGATCAGGATGAGGAGCCGCGCACAGAAGCCTATGAGATACCGGTCCAAGATGATTGGAAGGTCTTGGACGCACTTAATTACATAAAAGATGAAGTGGATCCTTCTCTATCCCACCGGTGGTCCTGTCGAATGGCAGTCTGCGGGAGCTGCGGAATGCAGGTCAATGGAGAGCCGAAGCTCACTTGTAAGACAGCTCTCTCGGATTACGAGGATACTGTCGAAGTGGCGCCACTGGCTAATTTTCCAATCATTCGCGATCTAGTCGTTGAGCTCGAGGGTTTCATGGAGAAAATGAAGACCGCCAAGCCCTGGATTATGTCCGCTAAAGAGCGTGCCGCAGAAGAGGGACCAACTTCTCAGTCACCTGAGGAACTGGCTGCGTTTAAACAGTTTAGTATGTGTATCAATTGCATGCTTTGTTACTCAGCATGTCCTGTTGTGGGCAACGAGCCGGATTTCTTAGGACCTGCAGCGCTAGCTTTGGGTCATCGGTATAACCAAGATACGAGGGATGAGGGCTCTTCGGAAAGAAATGAGATCTTCCGGGACGAAGGAGGAGTCTTCGCATGCTCCTATGCAAATGAATGCAGCCAGGTCTGCCCCAAAAACGTAGATCCGTCGGCGGCAATCCAGCAGGCTAAACTACTTAACGTGATTGATTGGGCGAAGTCCTTTGTCGTCCCTCGAGGAGGAAAATGAGGTGGGCGGAATAAACTTACTAAGAGCTCACCAATTATACAAAGGGATTAATGATGACTAGACGAGCCCGTGTTGATTCGATGAAGCCATCTACACCAGGTCCTACTCGGACTGCTCCTCCGAGGATGCCCGACAACTTTCCAGGCCGAGGAAATTACCTTGGTTATATAACGTTCGGCCTTTGCGGTTTTGTTCTTTATGCTGTTGGTTTTCTAATGTTAAGAACAATTTGGGCGCTTGGAAGCGGAGAACGGGAGTGGGACAGGCTTATCGAGGGCTTTCAGAATCCAGTTTACATTCTATTCCACGTGTTTTGCGTAATTAGTCTGACCTGGTTTGCTCTACGTTTTTTTGGACTTTTTCCAAAAACGCAGCCTCCAAACATTGGGCGATTTAAGCGACCTCCGGACATCTTCTTCCTCGTCGCACTCAATGGTGGTTTCCTTGCAGTTTCTCTGCTGGTGATTGCAGTGCTGTCAGGAGTTTTACTATGAGAGGTAAAATTGCGTTGGAGGCAATGATATGAAGTTTTTAATGCTCAAGCTGGAGCCTATAATCTGGCAATTGTTCGGTGGCGGGATGATGCTGGGAGCTTTTTTATACCCGGCCTATTTACTTGTGATCGGGTTTACTGCACCGCTAGGCATTACACCGATTGAAGGGCTCTCCTACGAGAGAGTCCTGGGTTTGGCCAGCTCTATTCCAGGAAGTGTTCTGATTGCTGCAACTATCTCGCTTCCTCTTTGGGCTGCAGCACATCATGTTCGGCACATTTTTATAGATTTTGGAGGATTAGAGAGGGACGGTTTCGTGGGACTGGTTTGCTACGGCTCGGCCGCTGTAGGGTCAGCATTGGCCATTATTGCGGTTCTTCGCCTCCACTTTTGATGGTTTTATCGGATTGAGTGAAACCCGTAGACGACGGATTGAGGTCAAGCTAGGGGAGAAATTGGAGACAACTTCCCTCGAGGTGGTGGATGAGAGCCACCTACATGCCGGGCACGCAGGTGCTCAATCCGGAGCGGGTCATTTTTCGGTTGTGATTGAATCCGAAAAATTTAGAGGAATGACACGATTGGCTGCCCAACGCCTTGTATATGAAGCACTCTCTGAAGAGATGGGCAAAGAGATACACGCGTTACGTATTAAAACCTCTATTCCAGCATGTAGAGCCGACTCCTGACTTTAATTTTCTGTGTCCAAATATAAGCGACGCCAATCAGTGAGGGAAACGCTGAAACCTGAGGCATTTTTATGTCCACCGCCACCGCGCTCCACCGCAAGCTCGCTGACGTCGAGATCTCCGATCGAATAAATCGAGGCCTCTATCCGGCCTTTTCGGAGTTCGTAAACTAGTCCGTACGGCAAAGAATACTTGGCGCGCAGTGCGAGTTTGTGCCCGATCCAGGCTCTTAATGCGGAAGAATTTACGGCTTCTATGAGCTCGTCTCCCAATTTTACTTTGTGAGAGTTTTTTAGAGATTCGTCGATTTTCTTCGTCTGCTCGAGGACAACTTCTTGCCCTTTTGAGATGAGGGAGAAAACACCTTTTGTCGCCAACTTATCCCATAGGTCGAAATCGAATGCGTAGGTTGAGAGGGCTGCGTTGA
The DNA here is from genome assembly GCA_002450755.1 of Deltaproteobacteria bacterium UBA6930. GTDB lineage: Bacteria > Myxococcota_A > UBA9160 > UBA9160 > UBA6930 > UBA6930. The sequence continues at coordinate 34,741 of DKAI01000098.1, read as the reverse complement.
TTTCCCTCGAAAAATCAAGATCGAACCTCCAAAGGTCTTGATCCTCGATATAGAGGAGGAGGTCCGGAACCGGTTTGTCAGGCAAAAAGTGTTTCCAGGCGAGAACTGCCCCCGAGTGTTCTAGGTCGAGTGTGATTTGATGATTTTGAGATTGGAGAGACTGTATGATGAAGTCCGAAGACTCTATACGAGTTTTGGCGGTAATGTGATGGTCTACGATGTGTAGTAGGGCGGACTCTGTCACGAGGTGTTCAAGTTCCTCAAGAGAAGGAGCGATATCGACGAATGCGATTTCGTGCCCGATCAGCCTCCCTGGTTTTATGCGATCGTTGTGCCCACGTGCGACATAGGCAGCACTCCCGCCCCAAGTGTGGCGAACTGCCCAGGCTGCTCCAAATCCATCAGGGCAGCCCGCATGAAAGAAGCAGGTTCTTGGCATGCCTCAATCCTAGCGAACTGTTTAGGAGCCCTGGGTACATTTTTCGGTAGGCTCCGGTGATGAGCACAAGCTGCATCAGTCATCACACCATTGAATTGCCGACTTCTGTTTCTTTTGAAGAAATGGTTGTAAATCTCGAAAGGCCAGGTTGTGGGACTTGGTGGCTTGACAGCAACGGACGGAACCCTGCTTCTAGCCGATTCTCTTTTGCTGGGAATCAACCCTATGCTTGGCTTGAGAGTCGAGGAAAATGCCACGAGCTACGAGTTGTGCGCCAAGTCCGACCCGATTTAGAATTAGGTAGAAGATATTTTCATGGGGATCCGATTGATGTTCTGAGGAGTTTGCTGCCAAGAACGGAATTCATTGGTATGGAATCCGTCCCTTTTATTGGCGGTGCGATTGGAGTGTTCGGTTACGAGATCTCTGAGGCCTGGGAGTCAACCGGTCTTTCGCGAAGAGGCACGGAAAGACAGCCTGATCAAACGTTCGCCTTCATCGATAGATTGCTAATTAAAGAGCATCAATGTGGTCGAATAACGGCGTTAGGATTAGGCTTTGGGAAAAATGAAGCTAGCGCGCAGGAGCAGGCGAATAAAGCTGCTAATGATATCTCAGACTTAGCGATGACTACCCGCAACTGGCCCCGTGAAGTAGCGAATGATAGACCGCCTATTCTTGCGAGCCTAAAGCCTTCGCTAAATGAGCATCAGTACAAGGCCGCGGTAGCAGAGGTGGGAGCGTCAATAGCAGAAGGAAAAGTTTATCAGGTTTGTCTAACTCAGTCGCTGAGGGCCGACTTTGAAGGTGATCCTTTTCGGTTGTATTTAAACCTTCGAAAGGCAAATCCTGCGCCTTTCTCATCTTACTTAGATCTCCCGCGGCTGACTGTTATGTCAACATCTCCCGAAAGTTTCTTGAGAGTCGATGCACAAGGCAACGTTTCTAGTAGCCCAATCAAGGGAACTAGAAGGCGCCCCGGAAATTCGAATGAGGATTTGGAAGAATCGTTTAAGTTGGGTCGATCAGAGAAGGATCGCGCTGAAAATTTAATGATTGTTGACCTCGTCAGAAACGACTTGGGGCGAGTTTGTAAGCCCGGGTCAGTTGACGTTCCAAGCCTCTGGCGAGTGGAGGCACATGAAGAAATCTTTCATCTCGTTTCGACGATTACAGGACGATTACGTGCCGGTTGTGATGCCTTGGAGGCGGTGAGAGCTTCCATGCCCCCTGGATCAATGACGGGAGCACCCAAGCTTGCCGCGGTTAAGATTGCCCGAGACTTGGAAGTGGACGGGAGAGGTTATTACGCGGGTGCTTTAGGCTATATAGATATACGAGGGGGGCTAGACCTCGCAGTTGTTATTAGAACTCTGTTTCTCGAGAACGGGCATATTAAATTGCATTCGGGTGGAGGAGTTGTCGCGGATTCCACACCGGAAGGTGAGTGGAGGGAGCTATGGGACAAATTGGTAGCTCTTCGCCGTGGTCTGGGCATGTGAGGGTACCGGTTCGATGTGCGGTTATCAAAGTCGCGTTGGATTATTGGAGTAGGTTTGGATCGTAGGATAAAACTTTTGGCGTTGGACGTTGATGGAACGCTCGCTAGCGAAGGGAATCAAGTTACTTTGGCTACGAGGAAGGCAATACACCAGGTTCTTCAAACAGGGATAGTCGTAGCGCTTTGCACAGGACGTAGGTTTCGAAATGCATCCTACATCTTCAAGTCACTAGGTAAATCCCTGTACTCGGTATGTCTGGGTGGTTCTATTGTAAAGGATCCAAACGGGAATACTCTTCAAGCGATGAATTACTCGGGTAAGGACTTTGTAAAGGTCGCAGGAACAGTGCAAGCATCGGGACAAACTGTTGTGGCTCAATGCGATCGTCCAGGCATAGATTTTTTTATAGATGGCTCACGTCCCTGGAACCTTGAGACCTCTCGATACTACGAGGTAAATCATTCCTTTGCTCATTGGAGTTCTGATATCACCGAGGAGGTGACACTTGACGTTCTTGCGATCGGTTCTTTTGGAGATCCAGAAGAGATGTCTCTGCTTGCTGGTAGAATCAATGCGCAGTTCCCTGGAGAATTTACGGTACATGTGATGAAGAGTGTTGGGCCAAACTCTTCATATTGTGAAATTCTTCCCATTGGGATAGATAAGTGGGTGGGACTTACAGCTCTAGCTGGGATACTCGGAATAGCCCATGACGAAATATGCGCTGTAGGGGACGAACTCAACGACCTTGAAATGGTTAAGAATGCGGGTTTGGGCCTGGCTATGAGGAATGCTCGGCCTGAGCTTAAAGAGATTGCGGATAGAGTTGTTGGAAGGAACGACGAGGATGGACTGGTGCCTTTTTTGGAAGAACTAGCGGCTGCGGGGCCGGGGGGTGCATGTTAATCGAGCTAAGACAATAGGTATTGTAAATCCTTATCCGAAGCGGGGTCTCCCCCTCTTCTTGAATAGTGGTAACCTTGAGATTATGCGTAGGCCACCGATTGGAACACTGGTAGGAATTGTTCTCGCGCTCCTTCTTTACAAGTCGGGGTTGCTTGGAGGTGGTGCTGTTAAAGAGGATCGCTCCGATTACGATTCGGGTATTCACTATACCTCTCCGGATGGTGAAGTGGCTTCAAGGACAAGTGCAACCTATATGGCTTTTCTTGGGAAGTCTCGCAGGTTTGTTGAAGACGAGGGTATTGTTGAAAGACTGCTCGAGGACGAAATGATTGGTGTGCGCTACCAGAGGTTTCTTGTCAGGCTTGTTGATGGTCATCTAGTAACTATTGCTCACAACTTGGATATGTCCCCGCGCGTCCCTGTCAAGAATGGGGACAGGATTAAGTTTATGGGGGAGTATGAATGGGATGAACAGGGTGGCGTTATAAGACGGACCCACCGTGATCCTACTCGACGCAGCTTCGGCGGATATGTCGAACATGCGGGAAGGCGCTACAAGTAGCAGGCCCGAGTTTTCCAAGAATATTCGGGTTTTAAGTCACCGCCAAGCAAAGACGGGTTGCTCAAAATGGGCAACCCGGGTACTCCTTCCCCACAGACAGATTTCCCTTAGCTGATACAGGATAGCTGCAGTGGGTGCATGCACTTCAGTGTCGAGCATTGGAATCGCGATAACTTTATCTTTGCTTTCAGGGATGGTCTTTAAAATTGGTACTCCGGGGCCGTCCAGGACGTCAAGAGGAACTTTGTATACAGCCGCGACCTCGCCGGGGTCAGGCTTAAGTTCCGTGGCTGAGGGACACCACACGACGAAGGGCGAGATTACGAAACCAGATCTAGTTGGGTAGTCGTCAAGTCGGCCCAGCACATCTTCTGGTTGTAGCGAGAGTCCCACTTCTTCTTGTAGCTCCCGGAGAGCTGCATTTTGGGTTGTCTCGTCCTTGTCTAATCGTCCTCCAGGAAGGGCCCACTGGCCACTGTGTCGCCTTAGTTTCGTTGCTCTTTTCGTAATCAGAAAGCAGCCTCGCCCTTCTTCGTCAGGCAATAGAACTGCGGTAACAGCCGCTGGTCGACGCTCTTCAAGGGGTGCTTCTAGGGGCGTGTGTGATTTGAGACCTCTGAGACAACGTTGTCTTAGTTCGTTATTGAAGAGGTAGGGAGTAGACTCGATAGTTGTCATTTGTTTCATATGATAGCGGGCGAGTTTAAGAAGGGAGACTGGGCCTAGGTTTATGTTCCTTCGTCTTTTAAATAAACTCTCAGGAAACTCTGCGAATGGCGATGGTATCGCTATCTGTTTCTGGCACGAAATTTGGAACTAGAAACGCAAAAGTTCCCCTGGAGCTAGTGTTTCAAATCTAGGAAGTAGAGCTAGATTATCGAAGCAGATCCCTTAGAAAATTGGAGCCCTATAACAATTTATTTGGCGGTACCGGGACTCCGCCAAGTACTGAAAGAGTCAGGTGTGGAAACAGTAGAAGCCGGGGAAGAAAACACGGATGTAGATGAGTTGTCCAATGAGGAGAGTCCTGAAAAACTTAGAGGCTTTGGGGTCAACGCGGGCATTGTACAGGACATTCGTGAACGATATGAGGATGACCCTGGGTCGGTAGATGCTAGCTGGGCTAGCTTTTTTAACCCTTCAACTGAAACCGTCGACAAACCTTTTTCCGTTCCACTCGGAGGAACAGTTCCGGCAGCTTCTGAGTCCGCACGTGTTTCTGATCCACAAATCGCGGATAAGCAGGCCCGCGCTCTCCGATTGATTCATGCTTTTCGGGCTCGGGGTCATCGGATTGCTGACACAGACCCTTTAAGCGGCGAAAACGATTATTTTCCGGAACTTGATCCGGCGCATTATGGGTTTGGGACGGAGGATATGGAGACTCTCATGCTGGCCGGCGATTTGCCAGGCGGGCCAATTCAACCCCTTTTTCAAATCCTTGATCGTTTGAATGCAACTTACTGCCGATCTGTTGGGGTGGAATTTCTGCATATTCAGGATCCGGGGCGAAGACAGTGGTTGCAAAAAAAAATGGAAGAATCTCGAAATACTTGTGACCTATCGGCAGAAGAGCTCTTGAGAGTTCTCGAAAAACTTTCGGCGGCTTCTCTTTTTGAACGGTTCCTTCACACAAAATTCATCGGCCAAAAGCGGTTTTCTTTAGAGGGAGCAGAATCCCTCATTCCTCTCCTGGATACACTCGTCGAAGAATCGCCAGGTCAGGGTGTTCGCGAGCTTGTGATTGGGATGGCTCATAGGGGACGTTTGAACGTACTTTCGAACATTCTCGGGAAGTCACTTGAAAGCATATTTTCGGAATTTGAGGATGTTGAACTAGAAGAAAGCCCTCACGGATCAGGTGATGTTAAGTACCACAAGGGGTACTCGAACGATAGGCGTACGTTAAATGGAGCACGGATCCATCTTTCTCTTACGGCCAATCCTTCTCATTTAGAGGCAGTAGATCCCGTTGTTGAGGGGCGTACGAGAGCTAAACAGGTCCGCGCGAGAGATGAGGGCGGTCACTCCATCATACCCATACTTTTGCATGGCGATGCAGCATTTTCAGGCCAGGGAATGGTAAGCGAAACGTTAAATTTGTCTCACCTTGTAGGTTATTCAACTGGAGGAACAGTTCACGTCATTGTAAATAACCAAATAGGATTCACTACAACACCGAAGGAGGCTCGTTCAACACTGTATTGTACAGATGCGGCGAAGATGGTCCAAGCTCCTATTATCCATGTGAATGGCGATGACCCAGAGGCAGTTGTCCATTCTGCAAAACTTGCACTGGAGTACCGCCAACGCTTCAGTGATGATGTCGTAATTGATATGGTTTGCTATCGGAGGCATGGGCACAATGAAGGAGATGATCCCAGTTTTACCCAACCACTTATGTACGACAAAATCCGGTCGATGCTGCCAGTCCGCCAAAAGTTCACTCAATATCTAGTAAAAAATGGCCTCCTGTCAGAAAAGGATGTGAGTCGAATCGAGGGTGATTTGAATGATCAACTACGCGAAGCGCTCCAAGTAATTAAGACGACCCCTCCGAAGTTGGATGAGCCTTACGAGCCGCGAGGGCCGTGGTCGGGATTTAGCAGAGACTTGCCGGACGGACGAGTTGACACTCGAGTTGCAATTGACACGTTAGATTTTTTAGCCAAAAAATTGGGGACCGTAAGGGAGAATTTCGAGATTCACCCGAAGCTTTTAAAGCAGTTAAAAAAGAGACAAGAAATGATTTCGGAAAAAGCCCTGATCGATTGGTCTACTGCTGAGTCTCTCGCTTTTGGCAGCTTGTTAATCGATGGGACTCCAATTCGTTTGTCTGGGCAAGATAGCTGTAGAGGCACTTTTTCGCAGAGGCATGCAATTTTGATGGACCGAAAAACTGGAGAAGAGTACGCCCCCCTCTCAAACTTGTCAGAAACTCAGGCGCGGTTCGAGGTGTACGATAGTCACCTGTCAGAAGCAGGAGTTTTGGGATTTGAATATGGTTACAGCCTTGCTGATCCTACTACTTTAACAATCTGGGAAGCACAGTTCGGTGATTTTGCTAATGGTGCGCAGGTTATCATCGATCAGTTTATAAGCTCGGCTCACTCCAAGTGGAGTCGCATGAGCGGTCTCGTGATGCTTTTGCCACATGGGTACGAAGGACAAGGACCGGAACACTCGAGTTGCAGATTGGAAAGATTCCTGCAGCTTTGCGCGGAAGACAATATGCAAATTGTAAATTGCACTACTCCAGCTCAATATTTTCATGTACTAAGGCGGCAAATGAAGCGGAGTTATCGCGCTCCACTAATTATTGCTACACCCAAGAGTCTTCTACGCGCGCCCGCTGCTGTGTCAAAAGTAGAAGATTTATCGGATGATGAATTTCATCGCTTAATTGACGATCAGTTGGTGACCAATCCAGATAACGTTGAAAGGTTAATATTTTGTAGCGGAAAAGTGTTTTACGATTTATTAAGATTTAAAAAAGAGGAGTTGTCATCTCATGATCAGTCACGGGTAGCAATCATAAGAATCGAGCAGTTGTACCCCTGGCCACAAGTCGAGCTCTCGGAGTTAATACAAAAATATCGAAAAGTAGAACAGGTTCTCTGGGTTCAGGAGGAACCTGCCAATATGGGTCCATGGTCTTATTTACGAGAACTCATCACTGAGTCTTTTCCGACCGGCCTGAATCTGAAGTGTTCCTGCCGAGCTGCGAGTGCCAGCACGGCAGTTGGTTCCCTGCGTATCCACAAGCAAGAGCAGAAAGCATTGGTTACGAAGGCCTTTGCAAATATGAAAAAAAATGACATTTAATTCACGACCAGTTTTAATGAGAACAGCGAGATGAACGAGGTAGAGGCTTTAGGATGTTGAAAATAAAGCAAGTGATTCCTATTTCAACTTTGCTGTTGCTGTCAGTCGTTACGGGCTTTGCAATGGGTCGAAGCGGTAGCGCAGAAATCAACTGGAAAGTTGATCAAATCGATCGCAACTTGCGCGTCCTTGCCGAAGCGGTGGGAGTTGATTTGGGAACACGCGATATCGTAGGTATAGACGTTTCAGAGTCTCCTTTTTTGGGCCCCGAGGAAGCACCCATTACCATCGTAGAATTTTCGGACTTTGAATGCGGCTACTGCAGGAAAGTCTATCCAACTCTTTTGCAGATTCGAAACGAATACGATAGTGAAGTCAAGATTGTCTTTAAGCATTTTCCGCTTAGTTTTCATAAAAACGCTTTACTTGCTCACCGCGCCGCGATTTCAGCTGGAGAACAGGGGAAATTTTGGGAGATGCATGATTTAATATTTGAGAACTTCAAAGATTTGTCGAGAGAAACAATGCTAGAGTATGCAAGTAGGTTAAATCTTGACTCTCCACAATTTGAGGAAACTCTCGACTCTCAAACGAGTAAAGATTTAATAGATCGAGATATCATTTTAGGCCGTGACAATGGAGTGACTGGAACGCCTGTATTTTTTGTAAACGGGAGAAAACTGGTAGGAGCTCAACCGTTTTCTGTTTTTAAAGAAGAAATCGAACGAGCACTCCGTGATGCGGCGTGATCTAATCCTATTTATGGATTTCGAGAAAGATTCTTAAGTAACTTTCAGCCAGGAAATAATTTCAGCGCGAGATGTCTGCGCAAGGCGTTCATCACTGTCAAATCGTTCAAGTGCTTGCTTTAATGCTCTCCGGCCAGACGGCACTGAGGTGGTCTTAAAAAATTCTTGGACGTCTTTCTTATACCGAATGCTCCCAAGGCACGGGAGCGCGTCGATGGGACGCGTAATTAACATGGCCGGCATTCTTCTCTCCAATTCTGACCAATTATCCTTGATGAACAACCATGTTTTTTCTCTCGCTTGTGAGTTGTGAAGAAGTCGGGACAAGAGTATCGCTACGTCCTGGGTATCAATTCTATCTCCGAGCAGGGAATTTAAGGTGTCCTCAGTTAAGGTTTTATCTCTAAACGATGTTAGTCCCAAGAGCATTTTTCGGCGGATTTGAGGGTTTTTTGTAGATGAAGCTCTTTTCCAAAACGATTCGTAAAGTTCATCCGAACCATGTCGCGCGGCCACATCGATGACATCGTCGATGAGGTTCGGATCAAGCATGTAGTCTTCCCCAATATATCGATTGCATAGCTCGCTAGCTTTTAATACAAAGTGTTCGTTTTCTCCGATCTTTGCCACCAACTTGAAGAGTGAGGCTCTAGAAAGACTTTCGAGGTTATTTTTAAGTTTTCGTGTTAACCCGGTCTTCCTTAAAGGCTTGGCAAAACATGTAGAAATACGCTCCGCAAATTCGATAGTCTCCTCGTTTTTCAGAAGTAATCTGTCTTTTATGAAGCCCAATGGCTGCGCGCATGTTGCTAAAACGTCGGGGTCGGTCTCGTCACCACGCGTAGTTACCAGGTCCAAATAAGTCGCAATCGAGGCATGTCCAGCTCTTACGATTGCCCATTGATGGTCTAAGAGCCCCTGTCGTTCCAGCGAAGGAAGTCGATCAAAATTTTTAGTAATATTCGAAAGTTCTGCAGTGTCATGCAAAACTCTAAAGAAGCCGCTTTCGTTCGCGTTTCCGTAGATAAAAGATGGATTTCTTTCAGGTATTTTCAGCGTTGCCGTCTTGGTTTTGATTAATTTTTTTACTTGTTTTTTCTTTCCAAATCGGCCTATCCACGGAATAGGCCAGACTTCTCCTTGTAAGGATTTGCCTTTCCTTTCCTTTTGAGCGAAGGGTTCCTGAGAAAATTGGAGAGTTGTACCTTCAGATCTGACTTTACGGCTCATGCTTAGAAGAGGAAAACCTTTAGTCGTGATCCATTTTTGAACGATAGGCCCAACCGGAAATCCAGAAGCTTCGGACAGTGCCTGCCAAAGATCTGAAGCGACGGTATTTCCTTCACGATGTCGTGAGATGTAGGTCCGAACTCCTTCTTGAAAGACAGACGGTGATAAATAGGTCTCGAGCATGCGAACTACCGAAGCACCTTTTTCGTATGTAATCACATCGAAATTTTCAGTAGCTTCATCTGGAGTTCGTACTTTTGTATATATTGGATGACTAGAGCGAAGGGCATCTGTGACAAGAGCTGCCGATCTGTAGTGTTGAAAATCGTGCCACATTCTCCATTCGGGTTTCCAGGAATCAACGATCTTGAAGGCCATCCAAGTTGCGAATGCCTCATTGAGCCACAAATCATCCCACCACGACATTGTGACGAGGTTTCCGTACCACATGTGAGCGAGCTCGTGGCAAATTACTTCAGCTACTCGTTTCTTTTCATCCATGCTGGAAGTGTTCGGATCTAGAAGGAGAAGAGTTTCACGAAAAAAAACTGAGCCAGCGTTTTCCATAGCTCCAGCTTCAAAGTCCGGAACTGCGACAAGGTCAAGTTTTTCATACGGATACGGAATAGCAAAGTAGAGTTCCAAGAGAGAAAGCGTTTCTTTTGCCACATTTAGAGCGAAGTCGCAGAGGTCTTCTTTTCCCTCCACGTGCCATACCTTAATTTCTGTTTCACCCGAGTAAGCTGTTTTTGAGGAACGCAAGTCTCCCACGCCGAGAGCAAAGAGATATGTTGACAGTGGTGGAGTTTCTTTAAATCGGACAGTTTTCCGATTTCCTTTTTTTTTGATTGTTTTTTCGATAGATGAATTTGAGATGACCGTATGACTCGCTGCTGTGGTTACCTCTAGAGCGAGACGAATTTTCATCGAGGGCTCATCAAAGCATGGGAAAAATCTGCGTGCATCAGCTGCCTCCAGCTGAGTAAACGCAAAGCGTTTGTTGCCTGCTTTTGCCAAGTAGAGTCCTCGAAGGTCTTTGCGAAGCTCTCCGTTGAACGACATTTGTAATTCTATTGAACCGACTGGAAGTGGTTTTTCAAAAGTTAGAAGAAGTCTTTGGTTTGGAAGATTTTGTTCTAGGGTTCCTTCGATGTCTCCATTTTTCGAACTTACTCTTGGACGATTGACTTTCAACCCATCACAGTGAAGTTCTATGGTCTGACGAGAACTCTTAATCTCTAGTCTGTACGTTACAGTTCCTTTGAACTTGTCACTTTTTTCTGGATCAACGGTTACCGATACTTTTGCTTGGCGAGGAACAACGGAAGACGAGAGTCTATACCTCGATCTGCGTTGGTTTTGATTCGATCCGTGTTTTTGTTCGTTCTTCTTCGTTCCCACTGCTTTTCTCCAGTTATATAATAGTCAGTGTAAGCTAATAGAGGCTCTAGTTGGAGAGATAGGTATATTTAGATTCTGTAAAAACGCTCAGCATGAAGATCCGGGAAAATAGGTTAACTTTGATAAGAGGTGGGTAGCTAATGCGCGAGACATTTTCGAGCAGTTCTGGTTTTGCACTAGCGGCTATAGGTTCCGCGGTCGGCCTAGGCAATATGTGGAGATTTTCCTATCTAACGGCCGAATACGGCGGTGCAGCATTTCTTGTCCTTTATATCGCTCTTACTGTTTTTGTAGGCATACCGGTCTTATTGGCGGAGCTAAGCGTCGGGAGAGGAGCAGGAAAGGGTCCAATTGACGCGATGAAACATTTTGGAGGAAAACGATGGTCTCTTCTAGGTGTTTTGTTCGTAGTTACTGGCTTCCTAATACTTTCTTACTATAGCGTCATTGCTGGTTGGACAGCGAGGTATGGTTGGGAATCTTTAGTAGGTTCGTTGCCAGATAATCCCGCGAGTCATTTTGAACAAATATCTCAAGGGATTCCAGCGGTTATTTGGCATTTAGGCTTTATGGCCATAGCTGTCACTATTGTGGCCTCAGGTATTCGAAAGGGGATTGAAAGAACCTCTTTAATTATGATGCCGATTCTATTCATTGTTGTATTAGGAATTGCTTTTTATGGCTCTACGTTAGATGGGGCCGCTTCGGGGTATCGGTACTACCTCGATTTAAACTGGAAGGCTGCTCTCCGAATAGAAGTATTTACGGCAGCCGCTGGCCAGGCATTTTTCAGTCTATCGCTTGGGATGGGCGCAATTCTAACGTATGCAAGTTATTTAAAGAAAGAGGAATCAATAACGCGACACGCACTTGTAATTGCCGTAGCAGATTTTGGCGTTGCTTTTCTTGCAGGTTTAATGGTCTTTCCATTGATCTTTGCGCTGGGTCTCTCGACACAGATTATTGGAACTGTCGGAACCGAAAATGATGTCGGTAGCATAGGAGCACTATTTATAACTCTTCCAGAGGCCTTTAAAACCATGGGATCTTCGGGGTACTGGATAGGAACTCTGTTTTTCCTTGCTCTTTCTTTAGGAGCATTGACTTCAGCTATTTCTATTCTGGAAGTTAATGTTACAAGTGCAATGGAGTTACTCTCCTGGTCGAGGAAAAAAGCAGCATTATTGAGTGGTGTATTGATTTCTTTAGTTGGCTTGGCACCGGCGTGTAGAATAGAGATTCTTGGCATTATGGATGCATTAGCGGGAAATCTTTTTTTAGTCGTGGGAGGTTTTGCTCTATCGGTTTTTGTTGGCTGGAAATCTATAGAGTCTATTAGAAATGTTGACCTCTCCCCTCGATTACGAATGATTTGGATTTGGCTTATACGTGTGCCTGTTCCTATAGTGCTATCAGTAGTTGCTTTTTATAGCGTGATGAATCTATGATCTCTCTTTCTTTGGTTTCCCTCTTAGGAATATTTTTATCCTTTTTATCGTTTCTTTTTTTTCTCCCAGGCTTAGGTTTTTTAATCCTCTTCGTAAGTTTCGGGTTGACGATCTTGTCAGGCTATCTTGGTCTTGGAAAGTCAATAAAGTTACTCGAGAGATCAAACATTTTAGAACTCCTAACCTCGTCACTACATGCCGGAATAGACGGCTTATTATTAGGTATTTTTCGGATAAGTTTGAGAAGGATAGCCCCCAGTCAATTTTTCAGGATTCGTCACGAGTTAACGATAATGGAATCTGTAATAGAGAAGGAGGGTTGGAAAAATGATCCCCGCGGCTATTACGGAAAGAGTCCTACCGCACCAAGGTTCGTATCCTCAACCAAACAGAAATGTGGTAGTTTATTATATCAGCACCTTCAAAGCGACAGTACCTATGTCCCTCACTCTTTTTTTCCAGGTTCTGAAAACTGGCTGTCGCAAGAAATTCACCGCACTAACCATGCTTGGTCAATGGTTCATGAAGAAGTCAGCCGGCCATGGGTGGTGTGCGTGCACGGGTTTGGTTTAGGTCGCCCCTTTCTTGACTTTAGGATGTTCGATGCTCATTTTCTGCACTCTGTAATGGGGTTTAACTTACTTTTCCCGATTTTAAGTTTTCATGGTCCTAGGGCACTGAATTTTCGAAGCGGAGATGGATTTTTTACGGGGGATGCTCTTGTAACGCTGCATGCAATTACTCAGAGTATTTGCGATATTCGGAGCTGGATTGCGTGGTTAAAGAATCAAACGGGAATTGCGCCAAGTTTGTTTGGTATTTCTTTGGGGGCTTACCATGCTTCTGTTGTCGCTGCTTTGGAAGAAGATCTTCCAAATGTTGTTTTAGGAGTTCCTTTAATTAACCCTGCCGATACCGTATGGTCACACGCTCCCGTTTCCTGGATGAAAAAGGCAATGAGAGATGGACTGGGGAAGGAAAATATAAATAAGCTATGGCGTCTAACATCGCCTTTAGTGTTACCTGCACCGGCAGCAACTAAAAAGAGCGTGTTTGCGGCTAGACATGATTTAATTATTGAGGGCTCTCAATTGAAGCTACTCCTCGATCATTGGAAAAATTCGCGGCTAAAAATTTGTGATACTGGTCATATCACATTCCGAATGGAGAAAGGTTTTACGAAATTTTTGCAAGAGGGTTTAGGTTTCGACTAAGCGAATAGTAATCTCACAAAAGTAGTTCAATGGGATTACAGTTTAATCCTGAAGCGACTAGGCAAAGATCTGAATATTTTATCGGTTCACTATTCTCCTCTATTCCTGAGATTTGATTAGGGGTAAGAGAAGCTTCTATGCCGTTTGCCCTGAGACTTGCAATTGAGATTGATCTAGAGAGGTCTTTTCGGGACCATCCCAATTCGCGACGGAATCTCCGGACACTCAAACCATCTGGAGTAACAAGGTGCTCGTTATCAAAACCGGTGTTTTGGAAGTTATATTGCTCCCTTTTGTCCAAACTGTAAGTTCCTCATAGTCGGATCAGGTATAGTAGATTTTAAATCTCTAGCTCAGCTTTTTCTCTGGTGCTATAGGGTTCGGCTTAATCAGGAGATTATGGAGGATTTCGTAAATGCCTTCGTTGTTCACGCAAATTATTCAAGGGGATCTGCCAGGTCGATTTGTTTGGGAAGATGATCAAGCGGTAGGGTTTTTAACAATTGAACCACTGACGCCTGGTCATACCTTGGTAGTGCCTAAACTGGAAGTCGATCACTGGCTCGATCTATCACCCAACCTGGTAGCTCACCTGACGAATGTTTCACATAAAGTGGGCGAAAGTATTCATGATGCATTTGGGATGAGACGAGTTGGTGTGGTGATTGCTGGTTTTGAAGTACCCCATGTTCACGTTCACGTTTTTGGTGCAAATCAGATGAGTGATTTTGATTTTACTAGAGTAAATTTGAATGCATCTAGAGAAATGCTAGATGAATCTGCTGATAAAATCCGTAAAGAGCTAGCGAAAGCGGGTCATCCTGAAGTGGTCGAGCATCGTTGAAAGCAACAAGATGTCAAATGCGAAAGTTAGAAAATTTGCATTTTTTTCGCTCTTAGTATTATTTTGCTTCCCTTCTTATTCTTTGGGGGGAAACGACAAATCTATCGTGATAATTATATCAATGGATGGAGTGCGCCACGATGCCGTAAATAATATGGGTCTACCAGGATTTGAACGTCTAAGAAAAGAGGGTACATACGCGCGTGCTTTGCTTCCAGTATTTCCGTCTAGCACGTTTCCAAATCACGTGAGTCTTGCGACGGGAACTTTTGCGGATCGACACGGCATAGTTGGCAATAAATTCTATGATCGGATTCAAGGAAAATTTTCTTATGAAAATGATGCTTTTTGGATTCAAGCTGAGCCTCTCTGGGCTGCTTGTGAAAGACAAAGTGTTCCATCGGCAACTTTCTTCTGGGTTGGATCAGAAGGGAATTGGCGGGGTTATAGGCCGACATTTCGTAGAAGCCCATTCTCATCTAAGGTAGGTGAGAAGGAAAAAGTTTCACAGATACTAAGTTGGCTTGATCGTGATCCCGAAGAGCGGCCGAGGCTTATAATGAGTTGGTGGCATGGTAATGATCGCGCAGGTCATCATAGTGGACCGGAATCTAAAGAATCGTTTGATGCTCTCGCGGAACAAGATAGACATTTGCTTCAATTGCTCGAAGGAATTGATGTGAGAAATCTATGGTCGAAGTTAACATTGTTTATAGTTAGTGACCACGGAATGACGTTAAGTAACGTGACGATTGACCCCTTGAAAATTTTAAAGAAGCAAAGTCTTAAGGTTAAGGTATCTTATGGATCGTCAGTCGCGCATGCGTTTGTGGAAGACCTTATGATTCGTGACAAGATAGTTACGCTTTGGAACTCTTTACCTCACGTGACAGCATACGATAAGAAGGATCTTCCTGTGCATCTGCGTTTTCGTCATCCAGACCGCGTCGGAGATGTAATAGCTTTAGTCGAACCTCCTGCCAGGTTTGCTCCCCGTAAGGTAGTAGAACGAGGACTAGCAACGCTGGGTTCTTTGGTTGGTCGAATGGGAGGCGCTCACGGGTACGATCCGCACAAATTTCCCGAAATGCACGGAATTTGGTATGCGAAGGGACGAGGGATATCACCAGGGCAAGTGGTGCCTCCTGCTCGGGTGGTCGACGTCGCACCTAGCGCGGCTCGTTTGTTAGATATATTACCCCCGCGCCATAGCGAAGGTAGACGAATCGCAGCCTTTTCCGGCGAAGCTGATGCTAGAATTCAAGACAGGGAGGAATAACGATGAGACGGGATGTTTTTAGCGAAGAGCATGAACTTTTTCGCGAGCAGGTACGACGCTTCATCAGGGAGGAAGTTGAGCCACTAGTTCCAAAGATGAATGAAAATGGAATGAGTGACAAAGCAACTTGGCGTCGGGCTGGAGAAGAAGGACTTCTTGGAGTTAATCTCCCAGAAGAATATGGAGGAGCAGGAGCCGACTTCCTTTATTCGGCGATCGTTATCGAAGAACTCGCTTATTCTCGTTGCCACGGCCTTCACATCCCTTTGCATTCCGATATTTGTGTCCCTTATTTGAATGCCTACGGGAATTCCGATCAAAAAAACCGTTACCTTCCAGGAACAATATCAGGCGAAATCATTATGGGAATTTGTATGACCGAGCCCGGCACTGGATCGGACCTGGCGAGTATTCAAACTACCGCTATATCGGATGGGGGTGATTACATCCTGAACGGCTCCAAAACTTTTATTTCGAACGGTCAAATTGGGGATTTATACGTTGTTGTTGCGAAGACTAATCCCGATGCTAGCCCTCCTCATCAAGGCATAAGCCTCCTACTTGTTGACGCGAATGCCAAGGGCTTTGTCCGAGGAAGAAAGTTAGACAAGTTAGGTTTAGTTGGACAAGATACAAGTGAAATTTTTTTCGAAGATTGCCGGGTACCTAAGGAGAATCTTCTTGGTTCAGAAGGTCAGGGATTTAAGATGTTGATGTCTCAACTCCAACAAGAAAGGCTGGTTGTTGGAGTTGGTTCTGTCGCTTCTTGTAGAAGGGCAGTGGATGATACGATTAACTACGTCAAAGAAAGAAAAGCTTTTGGTAAAAGGATTGCCGACTTTCAAAATACTCAATTCAAGTTGGCCGAGTTGAGTACGGAGGTTGAAATCGGCCGTGTGTTTGTAGATAAACTTTGTGCTTCCCACGTTGAAGGTGAAGATATTGTGACGGAAGTAAGCGGCGCCAAATACTGGACAACCGATCTCCAAAAAAAAGTCACGGCTGAATGCCTACAGCTCCATGGCGGATATGGTTTCATGAAAGAATATCCGATAGCGATGGACTACGCGGATGCGGCTGTTCAGTCTATTTATGCGGGCACTAATGAAATTATGAAAGTGATTATTTCGCGGCGCCTTGGGCTCGGGTAGGTTGTGCGCCAAGAGAAAGTCCTGAGGTCTGTTTACCATTGGAGTGGCCCCTCGTTGTTTAGAGTCTGTTTCCTTGGGAGATTGCAGAAAGCGCTGCACGTTTTTGCATTTTCGTTTCTTATCTTTGTTGCTTGCGATTCTTCTAATGAGAAACTTTATAATGTTAGAGGAGTAGTCGAATCAGTCCGCTCTGAAGATGCTCAAATTATTATTAGTCACGAAGAAGTTCCAGATTTAATGCCCGCAATGACCATGAATTTTGATATTGCAAGCCCTTCTCTATTGGCTGGTCTCAATCCTGGTGACGAGATTGAGTTTGAACTTTTATTCAACGGTCGAGCTTATGTTATCCAATCATTAACCAAAATAGGAAAGGTTTCGTCAAATAAGGAACCTCTCAAACTAGCTTCTCTAGATGAGTTTCTTCCTTCTTTTACTTTAGTTAACCAGCACGGAGAAATGATTGATAGCAGAGATTTCGAAAAGAAAGTTCTAGTCTTAGATTTTATTTATACGAATTGCCCGGGTCCGTGTCCTGTCTCGACCAGTGTTGGAGTATCGGTTCGTCATTTGCTGGAGGATATCAAAGACAATTTTGTTTTCTGTTCGATAAGTTTAGATCCTAGCCGGGACACACCGGAAGCTCTCTCTGAGTATGCAAAAGCCCGGGGTGCAGAATTTGATAACTGGCAGTTTCTGACTGGCGACCTTAAAACGATTGAAGGATTGGTGTCCGCGCTCGGCGTTGCGAGGATCGGGAATAGCGCTGGAGAATTTGAACATACCCTGGTGCGGTTCTTAGTAGATGGGAAAGGACGAATCAGAAATCGACTTTTAGGAGCGAAATACAATCCCGAGGAGATATCTCGTACGATACGCAGAGGCGTAGCTTCGTTTGGACAAAAATAGTTACAAAAAAGATTGTTAGTGATGAGACTCCCTCTATTCTATTATGGTGAATCGCATTTCTTCAAGTGAAGCTGAAACGATCCTTGAGAAGTGGCCCGTCGCGAGGCTTGCTACTATCGACGAACTAGATCGCCCCCGTCAAATACCTATCGTTTTTGTTCGGAACTCTTCGGGGCTTTGGTCACCTATTGATGGAAAGCCGAAACGAAGTCATAGATTAAGTCGTTTGGAACAAATACGATTGCACCCAAATGTTAGCCTACTGCTAGATCACTATGAAGAAAATTGGAATCGACTTTGGTGGTTGAGGATTGAAGCCATTGCTTCGATTGTATCACTTGATGATAATCTAGATTTAAGAAAAGAGTTAGAGGGTTTGCTCCAGAAGAAGTATTCCCAGTACTCACAAACTGAAACATTTCTTGGGACTCCGACAGCTATCAAGCTAAGCATTTCTAAATACTCTACTTGGGTTGCGAATAGGTCAGAGTTTAAAAAAGCTTTGGATATTATTGCGCAGAAATAGATACGAAAATTCCATTGAAGGCAGCATTACCGGAGGTCAAGTCGCGCCACTTGTCATCACTAATCACATTCACGTTCGTTCCGGACTGAAATACTTTTGCTCCGCTCAGTTTTGTACTTGTCTCTCCATGCCCGTAGCCATGTGGCAAGCTCACTACCCCGCGCATTAATTTCTCGGTCAGTTCTACAGGAGCTTTGACTTTACCTACTCGAGATTCGATAATTGCTAAATCCCCGTTAGTAAGTTTTAGAGCCCGCGCATCTTCGGGGTGAACCTGAAGAGTGCACCGTTGAGGTCCTTTTGCGAGGCTTCGGATATTATGAAACCATGAATTGTTGGATCGTAAGTGTCGTCTGCCTATTAATACAAAACGATCGGAAGACGATTTCAGGCGTTCCCTTAGTTGATCACAATCTTTTAACAAGATATCTGGAGCAAGTTCAATCTTAGCGCTTGAAGTTGCGATCATTTCTGGAAGCCTTCTCATTAATGCACCGAGGTCAACTCCATGCGGATTCGCTTTGAGAGTTTCTAGAGTGAAGGGCTCAGCACTGGAATAAAAGCCGCTTCTAAGAAAAATATCTAGATGGCGTTCAGGGCCGATTAGATTAGTTTTGTCGGGATCTGGTTTTATATTCCGACTTCGACAAAGTTGTGTAAACATTTCTTCATCGATTTCTTCTGGAGTCTGACCTCTCAAGCGCGCGCCGAGTTCGAGTGCAACCTGCCAAGGATGCAGCAAGTTATCTTGTGCGGGTATCGATTCCATGCAAAGTTTTGCAAAATTTCGGGTGCTCTGACCATGAGCGACGAATCCGTAATTGCTTCTCTCCAGTGAAGTGGTAGTAGGAAGTATCACGTTGGCATGCTGGGTAGTTTCGTTTAGGTAGAGGTCTACGGAGACCATAAAATCGAGTGACTTGATTGCTTCCTGGAGCCGAGCGGAATTGGGGGCAGAAAGAAGAGGGTTTCCGGCAATGGTCAGTAACGCGCGAACACGACCTTCTCCAGGAGTGTCAATTTCCTCGGCCAAAGTCGCTAAGGGAAGCTCTCCTGCGAACTCAGGAAGTTGACTAACTCGGCTTCGCCATCGTCCGAACGCCGGAGGTCGTTGCCTTTCAGTGTTTTCGTGTGCCGTTTTTGCGAACATCGAGCCACCGAACTCGTCGAAATTTGCCGTGACGAGGTTCAATACATCAATAAGCCAGCTTGTAATTGTTCCAAAGCGTTGTGCAGTTGTCCCCATCCTTCCGTAACAAACAGCACTCCGAGCTTTTGAAAAGCGCCGAGCAAGATCTTTGATTTCGAATTCGCTTAATCCTATTGCTGACGCAACTTTATCAGGTGGGAATTCGCGAGACAGATTTTCTATCGTCTCTAGTCCACAAACGTGATTCTTCAGGCGACCCAAATTGATACGGTCTTCGGCGAATAATGTATTCAGTATGGCAAGAAGAAGAAAAGCATCTCCGCCTGGTCTGATGTGAAAATGCATGTCCGCTATATCTGCCGTCTCTGTTCTGCGGGGATCAATGACTATTAGTTTTCCTCCTCGTTTTTGGAGGGACTCAATACGTCTCTTGAAATCTGGTGCGGTGACGAGGCTACCATTGGAGACAATAGGGTTGGCTCCGATTATTAGGAAAAAATCGGTTCGATCGATATCAGGTACGGCTGGGGTCGAAGTACCGAACATTAACGACGTACTCAAGCTTTTAGGTAAGTTGTCAATGCTAGTCGCGGAAAATCGCCACTTGGTTCCAAGGGCTCGTTGAAGCGGTGGGTGATAGATCATTGACCCAAAATCGTGGATGTTGGGGTTTCCCAGGTACGTGCTGATAGCGTTCGCTCCGAAGTTTCTTTTCACTTCCATTAGACCCGAGGCGGCTAAATCAAGAGCATCCTCGTAGCTCGCTTCCTCGAAGCTATTCCCACGTCTGATTAGTGGAGTTCGCAAGCGGTCAAGGTCTTCGTAGATCCCTTTTAGTCCATATGCTTTTGGACATATGTACCCCTTACTCATAGGATCTTTTATATCTCCTCGGATTGTCTCTATGATTCCTTCTTCTGGATCGGAAGTGACGGTAATGCCACAATGCGCCTCGCAAAGGTTACAGCTACGATAGGTCGTGAGAGGTTTAGCCATGAAAGTTAGGTTTTAAGAAACTTTTAACATCAAAGCAATTCTTTGCAGAGCACGAGTCTTTATAAACCGATAAACTCGTCGTCCGTTGAAGGCAGGAGATTAATGGTCTAGTGGCACACGAGTTCGTTTTTACCATGCAGGACGTCCGTAAAGTGGTTCAGCCAGGTCGCGTAATCCTCGACGGTATCACACTTTCCTTTCTGCCCGGTGCAAAGATCGGTG
This sequence comes from Deltaproteobacteria bacterium UBA6930, assembly GCA_002450755.1. Lineage (GTDB taxonomy): Bacteria > Myxococcota_A > UBA9160 > UBA9160 > UBA6930 > UBA6930. The sequence goes on along the minus strand of DKAI01000098.1, from coordinate 14,388 downwards.
TTTTGGGGGCAAATGGGGCCGGTAAGAGTAGTCTCATGAGGATAATGGCCGGTCTGGATGACGATATCCTGGGTGAGGCAAATGCAATAGGCGATATAAGGATAGGATATCTCCCTCAGGAACCGTTGTTGGAAGTGAGTAAAGACGTGAGAGGAAATGTTGAAGAAGGGGTGCGGGAACCTCGTAGTTTGTTGTCTCGCTTTAATGAGATTAGTGCACGGTTCTCGGAGCCCCTAGAGGATGAAGAGATGACACGTCTCTTAGAGGAGCAAGGAGGACTGCAGGACCAGATTGATGCTCTCGGAGCCTGGGAGCTTGACCGAACGATCGATATGGCGATGGAATCCCTTAGGTTGCCCCCTCCTAATGCAAAAATAGAGAACCTATCTGGTGGCGAGAAGCGGCGGGTGGCTCTTTGTCAATTGCTGCTAAAGAAGCCAGATATGCTCCTCCTTGATGAACCCACCAATCATCTTGATGCAGAATCTGTCGCTTGGTTGGAGCATTTCCTCCAAGATTACCCGGGTACCGTTGTGGCGGTCACACATGACCGATACTTCCTAGACAATGTAGCTGGGTGGATCCTCGAACTCGATAGAGGGGCAGGGATTCCCTATAAAGGCAATTACAGTGGTTGGCTAGAACAAAAGAAAGCCCGTCTCTCTGCCGAGGAGAAACAAGCAAGTGCAAGGCAACGAACCCTTGAACGAGAACTTGACTGGATTCGGATGTCTCCGCGAGCTCGACAGGCGAAAAGTAAGGCTCGGATAAGTGCGTTTGAATCGCTAAGAGACGAAGAAGAGCAACGTCTTCCTGAAAGTGTTGAAATTTCGATTCCGCCGGGGCCTCGCCTGGGGGATGTGGTAGTGGAGGCCCAGTCGGTTAGCAAAAAATTTAGTGACCAACTTCTTATCGAGGACCTGAGTTTTGCTTTACCTCCTGGCGGTATCGTAGGTGTGATAGGTGGTAACGGTGCGGGGAAGACAACGTTATTTAGAATGATAGTAGGCGAAGAGACTCCAGATACTGGAAATATTCGAATTGGGGAGACAGTCAAGATTGCTTATGTCGATCAAAGTAGGGAGAACCTTGACGGCCAGCACACAGTATATGAAGAAATTAGTGGAGGCGACGATAGTATCCAAGTAGGTAATAGAGAAATCAATGCGAGGAGCTATGTTGGATCGTTTGGCTTTAAAGGGGCTGATCAGCAAAAGAAGGTGAGCCTTCTTTCTGGCGGTGAGAGAAACCGACTTCAGTTAGCGAAACTTTTGAAAAGTGCAGGTAATGTTCTCCTCCTCGATGAACCGACCAATGACCTTGATGTTGATACCCTTCGGGCACTGGAGGACGCTCTCCTCGGATTCGCCGGATGCGTGGTTGTTATCTCACATGATCGTTGGTTTCTTGATCGCATCGCAACCCACATCCTAGCTTTCGAGGGCAATAGCCACGTTGAGTGGTTCGAGGGAAATTATCAAGAGTATGAGAATGACAAAAATAAACGTCTCGGCGATGAAGCTTCAACTCCAACTCGTTTAAGGTATAAAAGGCTTGGGGTATAGAATGTCTAGCGAGATAATACAGAAGATTTTTGATGGTCTCGATGAAACAATAGTAGGGCAACGGATGGCCAAGGTAGGATTAGCCCTCGCATTGTTATCTCGGCAGCACGCTTATTTAGAGGGTCCGCCTGGGTGTGGAAAAAGCGCACTTGCAGTGAGTCTTGGAGAGCTTTCTGGCGCTAAGACGAAGACACTCCGCTTTCACCGAGATATGCGCGAGCATGAGCTTTTGGGAGAAGCTGTGCTTGTGCGAAAGAATGTTAAAGGGGGTGAACAGATCAACCGGAAAAGTGTGGATGGGCCGTTCAGATCTTCGCAAATAGTGATACTCGATGACATGTCCCGAGCTCCTGGTGAGGCCCTGGCCCCATTGCTAAGAATTCTCGGAGAAAGGCGGATTAGAGGAGAAGTCATTCCGCTAGAAACGGCGGTAACGACGGCTCTTCCGCCTTCGCAAGAAATCTACTCTGACCCGCTCGAACCGAGTCAATTGGACCGATTTGCCGTTCAGGTACGTATGCAGGGCCTGTTGCTCGGGGGTGATTGGACTCGTAGTCGAAGAGTATTCGATAATCCAACGTCCTCTGAGCCAAAGTTTATCTCGAGGAAGCAGCGACAGTGGTTGCAGGAGAAAAGTAAATCCATAACAGTGCCCTCGAAAATTCGACAACAATGGCTTGATGTACTTGAGCTGATTCACTCTGCCAGTGGGGGCGCAGGGGATGGGGACATCACGGATAGAGCTCTTACACAAGGTGGTATCGGATTGTTGCAAGCTCATGCGCTTTTGCGAGGATCTGAAAAAGCAGAAAAACAGGATCTGTCAGCAGCTCGCTACATGTTGGCAAGAAGAGCACCGGATCTTAAAGACGCTGATTTTTCCTCTATTGTGGAGGAAGTTACACAACCTGCTAATGAAGGAGAGCAAGTCTTTAGTGATGGCGAAGAAGGTGAGCACGAGATCGTTGTAGAAGGAGAGGGGGATCCTCCGGAGACTCAGGGCGGGGTTGCACAGACGGAGTCCGAGGAAGATGCTCCCGAAGAAGAGAGTATTCGCCGATTAAGAAGGCCAGGCGCAAAAGCAGATGTAACGGCCCTAATCCGCGCGCTCGAGGGGAGACTCGATCGCGGTGGCGTAGATGCCGAGCCTGATCCAGGCGGGGTGCCTCGTCGCATCCATCGGCTTGACCGGTTTGATGAAATTTTGGATGCGGATCCGGTAGAAACCTTACTTTTAGCGGAGGGGCGCTCTGCTGATATGCCTCGGGCTCTCCGTCGCGAGAGGTACAATCGAGGTGGTGTAATAGCAGTACTTAGAGACGTCTCGGCATCGATGGACGGAGACTTTGCGCAGTGGGCAGGAGAGGTCGTTAGTGCTCTAGTGAGGGCCGGTGCAAAGCGCCGTATGCGGGTAGGATACTTGGAGTTTAACCATGAGGCTGAACCACTCTTGATCGAGGGAAGTTTTCTGCATCGAAAGTATGGACAACTCCTCTCCTCCGCTCAACACGCTCGAGCGAAAGGTCGCACCAACTATGAGGCTGCGCTTCGATCGGCCCTGGAGGCATTCTCGTATTACCAGGGACGGAATCATCATATCGTCATGTTGACCGATGGAGTGCCCGTCCTTGGAGATCCTGTGGTTGCAAGAGAACGGGAGGATGCGCAACGAATGGGAGTAAAGATTCACACGGTGTTTATTGGCAATGGCCCCTCTCCACCAATTTTGGATAGGATCTCACTTGAGACTCTTGGGCTTGCTTTCTCTGCACGACCTGAACGTGGTGGTCGAATTGCCATTGAAAAAAGAAAGGCTGCTTAATGGATCGTCGTTTGGAACCTCTTCGTAATACTCTCGATGAGCACGTGGTAGGCCACGAGGAAGCGAAAGATGCGATCTTACTTGCCTTGGTCTGCAGGGAACATGTCTATATTGAAGGACCACCTGGTACTGCAAAAACGCGCATGGCTGAGGTCGCCTCGCAGGCCTCTAATTTGGAATTCTTCTTTTACCAACTTCATCGAGATACGCGACTACCTGAGATTGTTGGTGACGTCGTGTTAGAAAGGAAAAAAGTTGAAGGAGGCGAGGGCGAAATGATTCATCAAAGGACGCTACCTGGCGGAATTTTGACCGCAGAAGTCTGCGTCCTGGACGATATTTCTCGAGCCCCAGGAGAAGCCTTGAATATCCTTTTGCAGATTCTAAATGAGCGTCGATTTGGTGAAGAGTCCATACCCCTACTTACCGCTATAGCAACTAGCAATCCGGCGAGCGATGAGTACTACAATGAACCTCTTGACCCCGCAAACCTTGATAGGTTTGCAGTGCAACTACGCGTGTCTAGCTTAATCAGTGGTGAGGATCGTGATGTCGCGCGCACATTAATTGACAGGTTTGTTGAAGGCTCTGTAAAGGAAGATCATGCTACCAAACCAGTCTGTGACCGGGATACACTTGATCAGATTCACGAGGATTTGATAAGAGTGGAGGTCCCGGATCGTATAAAAGGTTCATTACTAGATATCTTCCGAGCCTTGGTAGTTGATCATGGCTGTGATGAGACCAATTCTCTTCTTACTGACCGCAGCTTTCTCGTGAAGTCTATTAAGCTTTTACGCGGAAGGGCTCTGATCTTCGGTCGTAATGTTGTTGAACTCGAAGACCTAGACGTACTGAACTGGATGACGACTTTCAGAGTTCCTGATGATGTTCATTCAAAACTCCCAGAAATAATCGAGAAGGTAACAGCATCGAAATAGCGGGTTACTATGACTGAACGTGGCTCAGAAATTGTTTTCGATCCGCGAGACTGCCTCGTTGACATTATCTCTTGAGTTAAATGCCGAGAGACGAAGGTAACCTTCGCCCGACGAGCCGAACCCTGCGCCTGGCGTTCCTACTACGTGGGTTTGATTGAGAAGGCGATCGAAAAAATCCCAAGAACTTAATCCTTCTGGTGTCTGCATCCATATGTAAGGAGCGTGGACACCTCCGAATATTCCAAAGCCTGCATTAGAAAGACCCTCCCGTAGGATTCGAGCGTTTTCCATGTAATATTTCACCTGATCCCGCGTTTGCTTTTGCCCAGTCTTCGAAAAAGTAGCCTCTGCGGCACGTTGAATAATATAAGGAACACTGTTGAATTTAGTTGAATGTCTGCGGGACCAGAGATCTCCTAGAGCAACTTTTGAGCCGTCTAATCGTGAGCCGAAGACTTCTTTGGGTATTGCGGTGTATGCGCAACGTAAACCAGTAAACCCTGAACGTTTCGAAAAGCTTCGCATTTCGATAGCACACTCTCGAGCACCCTCGATTTCAAATATTGAGCGAGGAAGCGAGGGGTCCGTGATAAAAGCGTCGTATGCAGCGTCAAAGATCAAGACGGCTTCATTGCTGATTGCCCACTTAACCCAAGCTTCGAGTGCTGCGTGATCCATTACTGCACCGGTGGGATTATTTGGGGAGCACAAGTACGCCAAATCCGCTCGCTCGTTCGGGGGAAGAGGAGAAAAATTGTTTTCCTCTGTAGCCGAGAGGTAAGTTATGTTCTCGTACCGGCCCAGAGAGTCCGATGGACCAGACCTACCGGCCATGACGTTAGTATCAACGTAAACAGGGTAAACAGGATCAGTTACACAAATCTTGCAATTCGCATCAAAAATCTCCTGAATGTTCCCACTATCTTGTTTGCTTCCATCAGAAACGAAAATTTCTTCAGGTTCGATTTTTATATTTCGATTTTTATAGTCATTTTCGGAAATGGCATTTAGGAGAAAGTCGTATCCTTGTTCAGGTCCGTACCCTCGAAAGCCTTCAGGGCTTCCGAGCTCAATCGTGGCTTTTTGTACTGCTTCAACGATTGCCGGAGCGAGAGGAAGGGTGACGTCCCCGATGCCGAGACGGATTACATCTGCATTGGGATTTAATGTCGCGAATTCGGAAACTCGTCTTCCAATTTCGGGAAACAGATAGCCTGCCTGAAGTTTAGTGTAGTTATCGTTTATATTTGCCATATCCCGACCATAGCGCGGGCATTCTTTCTTTGTAGTTCCGCGGTTAAGGTTTTACAGCGCGAGCATCGGAAAAGATTACTACGGGTCTAAGAGTACGCCTGGATTTAAGATTGCCCCAGGATCAATGTTTTGTTTAGCCGCCCTAAGCGCATCTGCAAAGATATCAGGGCGCTGTTGGTCGTACCAGGGTCGGTGATCCCTTCCAACTGCATGGTGGTGAGTGATAGTGCCACCTTCGCTGATCACGATATCGGCGGCGGCAGCTTTGATTTCATCCCACTGCTCGAGTTCTGAACCAAAAATACCCGGAGCGGTGATCGAATAATAGGGAGCAGGTCCGTCCGGGTAAACATGTGTAAAGCGACACGAGACCGATCCCGATCCACAAATTTCTTGAAGAGCCTTCTCTACAGCAGCGGTAACATTCTTGTGAAAAGAAGGAAATTTGTCCCACGTGATACACGTTTCAAAAGTGTCTACGACTACCGAATGACCCACCAAAGCATCTCGAATGTAAGGCATTTCGATAAACGCTTTTCTCCAAGCTCCAGCCGCACCCTCTCGATTAACCGATGAGCTCTCGCCGGATTGCGAGTTTATCTGGTTGTCAGGGATTGTTCCTCCTGCGCCACGGCAGATTTCGATTCCTCGTTCTAAAATTTTATCGGTGGGATGATCTGCAGATTCGAAGCCTAGAATCAAGACGGCGGAATCTCCATTCCCGACGCCATTGTTAAAGGCTTCTGTTTTGTCCAAAATGCGGCAGTTGGTTGGGAAAAGCATGCTTTGTGAAACTTCTCTAACGGCTTCTGCACCTTTGAGGAATCCATTAGGTTCGGGAAATAGAACTGCTGCAGAAGCTCTAAATTTTGGTCGGTCTTGAAGGCGCATCCACGCTTCCGTGATTATTCCGAGAATCCCCTCGGAACCGGCAAGCATTCGATCAGGACTCGGCCCAGCGCCAGACCCTGGAAGCCGCCTGCTTTCTAAGATTCCAGAAGGGGTTACGGCTCTGATTGACTCAACGAGATCCTCAATGTGGGTGTAAACCGTGGCAAAGTGTCCTCCTGAACGTGTGGCTATCCATCCACCAAGGCTAGAAAATTCGAATGATTGTGGGAAATGTCGCAGTGTTAGCCCATGAGGCCTTAGTTGGTTTTCCAAATCCGGACCAAGAATGCCTGCCTGAATACGAGCAGCGCGAGATGTTTTGTCTATTTCCATAACCTTTCGGAGGTTCGAAAGGTCGATACTTATTGCGCCTTCGTAGTTTCCCGAGTCTAAGGAGGGCATTTCAACTCCTCCGACCACGCTCGAGCCTCCTCCGAAAGGTATTGCCGCGACTTTATTATCGCCACACCAATCTAAAATAGAGCTCACATCCCCTTCGCTTTGAGGATATGCAACCCAGTCAGGCGGTTTCGGAAACTCCCGCCTAAATGCCCTAACTACATCCCTATAGCTTGCGCCATAGTGGTGCGCCGCACGTTCCCAGGGAGAATTTCTACAGATGGCAGAGAGAGTCGCCGGAACTTTTATTCGGATCGATGGGAGATTTAATTCATTTTCCTTCGGAGGTTCCGCGGTTCGAGGCAGAGATGTACCGAGGCGCTTTTCTACCGAGGATATTGACTGGTCAATATCCTCCTGAGATGGCCCGCCACCTTCGATTCCCCAGCCCCAGAATTTTCTTTTTTGCACGTGGATATACTATCAAAGTCTTGCGTGAAAGAGAGATGAGCTTGAGGCAGGAGTGAATTTAGTAATCCGGAATAAATGTATTTCAGGTCTTGGAAACAAAATCACCGTTTTTAAATCGGTAAAGGTAGGCGTCGAGGTCTTTTTTGACCTTTCCGGAAAGCAGACAAACGCCGATTATATTGGGGAAAGCCATTCCTAAAAGCATCAGGTCCCCAAAGTCAAGTACTGCGCGCGCACTAATAACAGAACCGAGCAAAACACAAAGTAGAAAAAGTACCTTGTAGATTCGGATGGTCGAGCTCCCCAGGAGGTTCGCCCAACACTGCTCTCCGTAATAGCTCCAAGATATCATCGTACTGTAGGCAAAAAGGACAGCAGTTACGGAGAGGACTATATCAAACCCTGGAATAACAGTATTAAATGCCCAGGATGTCATTAGAATTCCCCCGCTAAGATCTTCTTGTAGATAGGCGCCGGTTACGACGATTACGAGTCCCGTCATCGTGCAAATAATTACTGTGTCAATGAAGGGCTCAAGAAGGGCGACTAGGCCTTCCCTTATTGGTTCGTTCGTGGTGGCGGCAGAATGAGCAATTGGCGCGGAGCCAACCCCGGCTTCGTTCGAAAAGGCGGCGCGCCTAAACCCTTGAATTAACACCGCAGTACCACCGCCCCAAGCGGCCGCCTCGGGTCCAAGTGCACTCCGCAATATGATTTCGAGAGCCTTTTGAATCTCACTTGAATTCGCTAGAAGTACAATCGCTCCAGCGAGAAAGTAAATCCCGCACATAAAAGGGACTAAGATTCCGGCTACTTCTCCGATTCGCTTTATCCCTCCAATTATGACCAAGCCGACTGCAAAAGAGAGTAATAAGCCGAAAAGGGCAGAGCCGATATTGCCGCTCAGGAAAGGTATTGCACCCGAAACTTGGGCATAAGCTTGATTTGCCTGAAACATGTTTCCCCCTCCGAGGCTGGCGCCCACGCAGAGGATTGAAAAAATGGTCGCCAATACTTTTCCAAGTCGAGCTAGGCCGAGTTCGGACAAGCCCTCTGCGAGATAGTGCATAGGGCCGCCTGACAGGTGGCCGTCTTCTCTGGTAATGCGGTACTTTTGCCCGAGCGCACATTCCGCAAATTTGGCACTCATACCTAAAAAGCCAGCGAGGATCATCCAAAGGATTGCTCCTGGCCCTCCCATGTGTACGGCAAAAGCTACTCCTGCAATGTTTCCCAGGCCAACGGTCGCGGAAAGAGCCGCAGATAGTGCCTGTGCATGACTTATCTCCCCTTTTTCATTCGGAGATGTAAATTTCCCCCTAAGGCACAAGATTGCATGTCCGAAGCAGCGAATATTAATCAGACCAAACCGAAAGGTGAAAAAGATTGATCCCAGTGCGAGCCATAGTATTAGTAGAGGAATCTTTAAGTCTTCGGGATGATGATTGTCCCAAAAATAGATATCCCAGAAGAAAGTGGACTCGATGGGGTTTACGACCCATTGATCGAAGAAAAGATCTAGTTCGGCAAAAATCCCCTTTGGGTCCGGATCGGGTTTCAAGCTTTCCCCCTCGCCGATTTAGGGACTTTTTCTCAAATCGGTGAATTTGCCAGCTAAAAATTCTCTGAAAGAGTTCATTAGGCGGTCGAGATGTACGTTACGGGCTAGGATAAGCTTCCTAGACATCACTGAAAAGACCCTCAACTAGTTGGAGACACAATGAGAGAAGCAGTCATAGTAGCTAACGCTCGAACCCCTTTAGCAAAGTCCTATAGAGGCTCATATAACATGACACGGCCGGATGACCTCGCTTCACATGCCATTGTGTCCGCACTCGACCAGGTCCCAGATTTGGACAAAGATGAAATCGAGGACGTGATTATGGGCTGCGCCCTTCCGGAGGGCCCTGCGGGTTCCAATGTGGCGAGAGTTGCTGCCCTTGGAGCAGGCTTAGATGCTTCAGTTGCAGCTACGACAGTTAACCGCTTTTGTTCGTCAGGGCTGCAGGCTGTTGCTATGGCAGCACATCGCGTAATCGTGGATGGCTGTAACGTAACCTTGGGGGGCGGAACAGAATCAATTAGTTTGGTGCAAAATGACAAGATGCGCACTAAGGACATTCCCAACAAACGCGTTTCGGAAATGTGGCCCGGAATTTATATGGGTATGGGCATGACGGCAGAAGTAGTGGCAGACCGGTACGGAATCAGTCGTGAAGATCAGGATCAATACGGGGTGAGGTCTCAGGAGCTTACTGCTAAAGCACAGGAGGAGGGAGTGCTCGCCGAGTGTATTTCTCCAATTACGGTCACTCGAGGTGTAAAGCAGGACGATGGTAGTTACCAGGCCGAAGAAGGACATTTGTGCGAACAAGATGAGTGCAACCGGCCGGGTACGACCATTGAGAATTTGCAGAATTTGAAACCGGCCTTCAAGGACGATGGCTCGGTTACTGCAGGGAATGCCTCTCAATTCTCCGATGGTGCTTCGGCAACCGTGGTCATGTCTTCTGACCGCGCGGATGCACTGGGCATCGATCCCATGGGAGTTTTTAGAGGCCTTCAGGTGGCTGGATGTAACCCAGACGAGATGGGGATTGGGCCTGTATATGCTGTTCCGAAACTCCTGGATCGAGCAGGTCTGACGATGGATGACATTGATATAGTCGAACTGAATGAGGCTTTTGCTTCTCAAGTTCTTTACTGCCAACGGGAATTAAATATACCTGACGAGAAATTAAATCCGCTAGGGGGCTCGATCTCGATCGGTCATCCATACGGAATGACAGGCTCCCGGATGGTCGGCCAACTTCTTCGACAACTACGTCGTACAGGAGGCCGATATGGCATCGTAACAATGTGTGTTGGTGGAGGTATGGGCGCAGCGGGACTGTTTGAGGCTTGCTAAATAAAGTTCACCTAGCTGGTAACGTAAAGACTTTATGAGATCAACTCGGACACTTTCAGAGTTCTTGTCGAAAGAGCTAATCGCGGAATATGGTGTAGCAGTTCCAAAGGAATCGCTCGCGAGTACGCCGGTTGAAGCCGTCGAAGAAGCGAATAAAATTGGATACCCCGTGGTTCTCAAACTTTGTGGCGAAGGGATAGCTCATAAGACTGAGAGAAGTCTCGTAAGGCTTCATCTAAAGGGTCCTGAAGAAGTTCAAGTAGCCGCACGAGATCTCCTCTCTAAAGCAACAAAAGATGATGGGGATGTGAGTGTACTTGTTGCCCAGATGGTCGAAGGTAGACGAGAATTAATAGCAGGAATTGTACGCGATCCTAATTTCGGTCCGTGTGTAATGCTCGGCTTGGGTGGTATTCTTACCGAGGCGATTGGCGATGCGGTATTTGCTCGCCTGCCGTTGAAGAAAACTCAGGCCTTGACTCTTGTGGACGGTCTGAAGGCATCACACATTGTGACCTCTTCGTTTAGGGGAGAGCCTGCTGTTGATCGCACTGCGCTAGCGAACGTTCTTCTAGGCCTTTCAAGACTTGCATTCGACCACCCTGAAATAATTTCCGTTGACCTCAATCCTTTAATAATTAATGGTGACCAGCCCATCGCAGTTGATGCTCTTGTGGAGCAGGGAGATACAGAACCCGATAACGACGTTGAGGTCAATGAAAGGCCTGATAGCAAGACGGTGGACAGACTCAGACCACTATTCCATCCAAGGGGCATCATCGTTGCTGGAGTATCTTCCCATCCGGGAAAATTTGGCTTTGTTGCCTACCACAATCTTCGACGGTTTGGTTATTCAGGGAACTTGTATGCCATTAATCGGGACGGGGCCGAGGTATTAGGGACGCCTACTCTTACAAGTGTCTCTCAAGTTCCTAGCGGAGCTGCCGATCTGATTTTTGTTTGTACTCCCAATGAATCTAATGTTGAACTCCTTCGGGCCAGTGCTGCGCGTGGAGTAAAAGCTGCCTTTGTCGCGAGCGGTGGTTACGCGGAGACTGGTCTGGAAGGTCGTCGTAGGCAGGACGAGTTAGTTAAGACTGCTGAGGGCCTGGGAATGGTCGTAGCAGGTCCCAATGGTCAAGGCGTAATATCAACTCCGGTGACTATGTGTGCCCAAATAGTGGCTCCGTATCCGCCTGAGGGAAGCATTTCGGTTGCCAGTCAGAGTGGAAATTTGGTTTCCAGTTATTTGAACTATTCCGTTTCCACTGGAGTGGGAGTTTCCAAAGCGATTGCAGCTGGAAATTCTGCACAACTCGCTCTGCCCGACTACCTCGAATATTTCGCGGATGATCCCGAGACTTCTGTGGGCCTCACTTATCTAGAGGGGGTCGGCGACGGAGCAAGTCTGTTTAAGGCAGCCGAGAGAATGACCTCGAAAAAGCCACTCGTTCTTTTGAAGGGTGGGGCCGAAGCGGCTGGTGCACGTGCGGCGGCAAGCCACACTGGTTCACTTGCGAGCGACGATCGTATTTTTGACGGCATTTGTAGACAGCTGGGTATCGTTCGTGCGCAAACAGTCGAATTCGCCTTCGAGTATGCGGCTACTTTTGCAACCCAGCCACTTCCCAAAGGCAGACGCACGGTGATTTTTACCACTGCTGGTGGTTGGGGTGTGCTGGCTGCGGATGCATGCACAAGGGCAAACCTCGACTTAATTCAGCTTCCGCAAGATCTTAAGACGGATATATCTAAGCTTGTTCCTCCTCGGTGGAGCCAGGCTAATCCAATCGATCTCGCAGGCGGCGAAACTCGAGATACGATTTCGGAAGTAATGGACTTGGTCTGTGGTCATCCTGGAATCGATGCGGTGATTTACCTTGGAATAGGTATTCAGTCTGGTCAGGCAAATGCGTTTTCATCAGGAGAGTTTTTTCCCGAATACGGCCTGGATCGCATTGTGGAGTTTCATACACGTCAGGATCGTCGCTACGCTGAAGCCGCAAGTGATGCTGCAAAACGGTACCAGAAGCCTGTTCTGACAGCGAGCGAGCTGGTTCATACCGATCGCGAATATGGGAATGCAGGTCCAAAGGGAGTTCGAGATACAGGGTTCTTGTGTTATTCGAGTGCGCACCGAGCTATCGATTGTTTGCGCGTGCTCTGCGAATATGCTGAATATCGAGACAAAATATAAACTTGTCCTGGTCGCTACTCAAGGATCATGCGATTCATGTCAACTCCGATGGGACAATGATCGGAACCTCTCACGTCAGGTTTTATGAAAGCGCCCTGAAAGAATTTCATGGCCTCTGGGCAGGCAAGTATGTAGTCGATTCGCCATCCTACGTTTTTTTCTCGAGCGCCTGCACGTTGGCTCCACCATGTGTAATGCCCGCCTTCTTTCTCGTTCACACGGAAAGTATCGATCCATCCGGAAGCCATCCAATGGTCTAGCTCTAGGCGTTCTTCATTTAGAAATCCGCTTGTTTTTCGATTTTGTTTTGGCCTGGCAAGATCAATCTCGGTGTGAGCGGTATTGAAGTCACCCATGACAAGGACTCTGTTTCCTGCCTTTCGGGCAGCCTCGGCGTGCTCAAATACTCTTCTGTAAAAAGCGAGCTTGAAAGGAACTCTGCTGTTGTCTCGGTTCTTGCCATTCCCATTCGGGAAGTAAACATTTGCGATGATGAGTCTACCGAATTGAACAATTTGGATACGCCCCTCTTCATTAAAACTTTTTTCGCCTAAGTCAATTTGGATGGTTTTTGGAGGTATTCGGGTATATATCCCAACTCCACTGTATCCACGGCGAACTGCTGGTGAAAAATGACTCGAAAATGGTTTTGGGTCGATTATTTCCCCGGGCAATTGTTCTTGTAAAGCTCGTACTTCTTGCAGTCCGATGATGTCTGCTTCAGATTGGGAAAGCCACTTGGAGAATCCCTTTTTTTCGCAGGCTCGAAGCCCATTTACGTTCCAGGAGTAGATGCGAATCGTTTCCATCACTTTTTAGAGATTTCTCTTCAAATACGTATAGTCCGATAAACCATCTGAGAAGTGCCGTTTTAACCGCTCCGAGTCTTCGATGGTAATGTTCCCCTTCTTGAGCGCTGTTTCGGAAATCTTCCGAAACTTTTCTACTAAAGCTATCTGCTCGTACTGAACGTAGGCCATTACCTCGCTGATTGCGTCACCTTCGACTACATGCTCTATGGTAACCCCCCCATCGACGCCTAGCCGAACATGAACGGCATCAGTGTCTCCAAATAAGTTATGCAGATCACCAAGGATTTCTTGGTATGCCCCTACAAGAAAGAGCCCTATGAAATATGGTTCATTTTGAAAGCTATGCAGTTCCAAAACATCTTTAACGTTACGTTGATCGATGAATTGGTCGATCTTTCCATCGCTATCGCACGTTAGATCTGCAAACACGCCGCGACGGGTTGGTTTTTCATCTAGTCGGTGAATTGGGACGATTGGGAACAGTTGCTTGACTGCCCAGTGATCAGGAGCACTTTGAAAAATTGAAAGATTTCCGAAGTAAATATCGGCGAGGCCGCGCTCTAGTTCTTCTAGCTCTTCAGGAAGCGTGTCGAGTTCCAGGGCAGTGCGTTGGATTTTTTTCGCACATGAAAAGAAAAGTCGTTCCGCACGCGCCCGATCTTCCAGTCTTAATTGGCCAAGAGAGAAGAAGGTAGTTGCATCTTCCCTTAGTTGAATGGCATCGTGGTAAGATTCGAGGATATTTTTCCGCGAGATATTTCTCCATATAGCTGACATGTTTTGTATAACCCGTGCGTCATCTTGGTTTGCTATACCCGGCTGCGGATCCACTCCAACTTCATCAACACCGAGGACATCAAAGATGAGTACAGAATGGTGGGCCGTCATCCAACGACCGGACTCTGTGACAATATCCGGATGGTCGATGCCCTCTTCGTCGCAGGTGTTTTTTATTTCAGATACGACATCGTTAGCATATTCTTGAGCGGAGTAATTTTTGGATGAGTGAAAATTTGTCTGAGATCCATCGTAGTCAACGGCTAGTCCACCACCTACATCGAGCATCCTCGGTTTCGCACCGAGTTCATGAAGTCCTACAAAAATTCGACTTGCTTCGCGCAGAGCATCCCGGTGAGCACGAATTGTTGTTATCTGTGAGCCGATATGGAAGTGCAATAATTCGAGACA
>DKAI01000218.1 GCA_002450755.1 Deltaproteobacteria bacterium UBA6930 | reverse complement strand
GAGGACGCTGTTCGCGCGATTGAAAATGCCGGAATTGAGCAGGTAATGATTCGCTCCGTTTTAACTTGCGAAACAACTCGAGGGACCTGTGTTTTATGCTACGGCCGTGACTTGTCTCGTGGTGAGCTAGTAAACCTGGGGGAGGCTGTCGGCGTGATAGCCGCACAATCCATTGGTGAACCTGGTACTCAGTTGACCATGAGAACTTTTCACATAGGCGGCACTGCGACTCGTCGGGTTGAACAGTCCCATCATGAGACTTCAACTGAAGGGGAAATTCGATTCAGCAATATGAGGACCGTGCGTGATAGAGAAGGTCGCCAGGTGGCGGTGAATCGAAACGGCGAGGTTGGAATCTACGATTCCAGTGGCCGGGAAAGGGAACGTTATCCAGCCGTTTATGGTGCTCATGTTGTAGTCGAAGATGGACAAAGTGTAGCAGCGGGTGACAAGCTGCTCGAGTGGGACCCGTTTGCGAATCCAATTTTGACGGAAATAGGAGGGACCATAAAATTTGGCGATATCCAGGAAGGCGTCAATATGCAGGAGCAAGTCGACGAATTTACTGGGATGTCATCCAAGGTAATTATTGAGTCTAAAGATCCTGACTTGCGACCCAGGATTTCAGTTAAGGACCCCTCTGGTGAAACCGTATCGCGCTCTTTACTACCAGTAGGGGCTCATTTGTCCGTATCCGAGGGAGAGGAGGTTGCCGCTGGAGATGTTGTTGCGAAGATCCCGAGGGAAGCTTCTAAAACCAAGGATATTACAGGGGGCCTGCCTAGAGTTGTTGAGCTCTTCGAGGCTAGGAAGCCGAAGGAGCATGCGATTGTTTCAGAGATCGATGGTGTGGTCAGCTTCGGTCCCGACTCTCGTGGAAAGAGACGTGTGCTAGTTACGCCTGAAGATGAAAGTGATACTCGAGAATATCTGATTCCAAAGGGAAAACACATCAGTGTTCACGAGGGTGATCGAGTGCGCCCCGGCGAGGCTCTGATGGACGGTTCTTCCAACCCGCACGACATACTTCGGGTGAAGGGCGAGCGCGAGCTTGCGAAGTATTTAGTCGATGAGGTCCAGGAGGTTTATCGCTTACAAGGTGTACGAATAAACGACAAGCATATTGAAATTATAGTTCGCCAGATGCTTCGAAAGAGTCGTGTTCTGAATGCGGGAGATTCTGATCTCTTGGTAGGAGAACAGGTCGATGGTGCAGCGGTTCAGAGATTAAATGAGCAACTGGCCGAAGAGGGCAAGGAGCTTGCGGAAGTCGAGCCCCTCCTTTTAGGGATTACGAAGGCGTCTCTGTCGACAGAGTCTTTCATTTCAGCGGCTTCTTTCCAAGAGACAACGAAGGTATTGACTGAAGCCGCCTTGTGGGGGAAGACCGACGAGCTCTATGGCTTGAAAGAGAACGTGATAATGGGTCGCTTGATTCCCGCTGGAACTGGTCTTACTAAGTACCGCAATATCGGGGTTCAGATCGAAGCTCCCGAGGGTTTTTTGGAAGAGTATGGTGACCTTGACCCCCAGGAAGAATCACAAGATTTATTTGATCAAGACGGTACCCAAATGGGTGAGTTTAGCCACGAATCCTCGTCGTACTTGGCTTCTTCTGGTTCCAGCGAGGATGAGTTTAAGGGGTAGTGCGTCTTGTCCCAGAAGGGTTTGAGAAAACTCAAACGTGCAGGGTAGGAATTGTTGAGGAAGACAGTTTGGATTTGGCTGAGGAGCTAGGCTTTCGAGCGTTGACAAGGTGCTTAAGCTAGCTAGAGTACTAGCGTTTTTAGATATAGAGACAGTGCTTGTCGTAGGCAACTCGGTCAAGGAGAGATAGGCCCTGGGAGGACTACCTTCCCGCCCTTTCTGGAACCGCAGTAGGTCTGAATGGGAATTGCTGTCCCTATGCTTGGTTTTTTGTCTTAACTAGGATTCTTGCTTTCCGAGTGAATCGGAATCAAGGATTCTCGGAGGATCGGCAATGCCGACCGTGCAACAACTAGTGCGTCGTGGTCGAACGCGACAGCGTAAGCGCTCGAACTCCCCGGATTTGAACTCTTGTCCGCAGAAGAGGGGGGTTTGTGTACGCGTTGCTACGCAGACGCCGAAAAAGCCGAATTCAGCACTAAGAAAAGTTGCTCGTGTGCGGCTGACGAATGGAAACGAAGTGTGGGCCTACATTCCCGGGGTAGGGCACAACCTTCAAGAACATTCTGTTGTACTCGTTCGTGGAGGTCGTGTTAAAGACCTCCCAGGTGTTAGATACCATGTCGTGCGAGGGACGCTCGACACCATGGGTGTCTCTGATCGTAGTCAGGGTCGCTCTAAGTATGGTGCAAAAAAACCTAAGTGAACTTAGCGGGTAAGTCTAAAACTTAACTGCCTGCCTGGTGGCACATGACGTGCTGCCTTGGAGAAACCGTCGATGCCGAGACGTCGCGAAGTCCCGAAGCGCAGAATCGATCCGGACCCGAAATATGGCGATCGTATGATTGCCAGGTTTACGGCCGTCCTTATGCTAGATGGTAAGAAAAGCGTTGCCGAAAAAATTATTTACGGCGCATTTGAGGACATTGAAAACAAAACGCGTAATGACCCTTTGGCTATGTTTCGGAGGGCTATGGACAATGTCCGGCCTCGAGTGGAAGTAAAGTCGAGAAGAGTAGGCGGAGCAACCTATCAGGTTCCAATAGAGGTTCGCCCGGATCGTGCGAACAGTTTGGCTATGCGGTGGATCGCCCAATGCGCGCGTAGCCGGGCTGGCAAAAGTATGAAAGATAAACTTGCTAATGAACTCATCGATGCTGCGAATGAGCGTGGTGAGGCTGTTAAGAAACGCGAAGATACGCATCGAATGGCCGAGGCGAACAAGGCGTTTTCTCACTACCGTTGGTAGGGAAGTTATGTTGCGAGAAACCCCGCTCGAACGAACTCGTAATATCGGAATTATGGCCCACATCGATGCGGGCAAGACGACCACTACGGAAAGAATACTTTATTACACAGGCGTTAATCACAAGATGGGAGAAGTCCATCACGGTGCTGCCACTATGGATTGGATGGAGCAGGAACAGGAGCGCGGTATTACGATCACCTCAGCTGCGACTACGTGCTCTTGGCTTGATCATCGGATTAATATTATTGATACCCCGGGCCATGTCGACTTTACTGTGGAGGTGGAGCGTTCGCTACGGGTACTGGACGGAGCGGTGGCAGTGTTCTGTGCTGTGGGCGGAGTAGAGCCTCAGTCGGAGACTGTTTGGCGCCAGGCCGAGAAGTACTCAGTTCCGCGGATTGCGTTCGTTAATAAGATGGACCGTGTTGGTGCAGACTTTCACAATGTTGTGGCCATGATGCGAGACCGTCTTGGAGCAAGGGCTCTTTCGATTCAATTACCTATTGGCGAGGAAGATGATTTTCGCGGAGTGGTCGACCTCTTGTCAGAGCGGGCGTTTTACTGGGATTTAGATGATACAGGTGTGCAGTTTCGAGAAGACGTGATTCCTCCGGAACTTGATGGCGAAGTTAAGCACTACAGAGAGAAGGTGATCGAAGCGTTAGCTGACCGAGACGAGGAACTTTTAACGCAATACCTTGAAGGTGAGAAAATTACGGCAGATCAGCTGAGCAAGGCTTTGCGGGAAGCGACGCTCCAGAGTGCTGTGATTCCGGTCCTGTGCGGGTCGGCTTTTCGTAATAAAGGGGTGCAGCTTCTTCTGGAC
>DKAI01000046.1 GCA_002450755.1 Deltaproteobacteria bacterium UBA6930 | reverse complement strand
AAGGTTTGCTACGACATTTCGGATGAAGTGCCCCCGGAAGGTTCAGTCTATAAAGATCCTAGACACCATAACGCTGTAGGCAATTATTTACTCGCGGACGTGATTTGGACGATTGTATCTGAGCAAGCTAAGTCTCAGTTTAGGTAGAGGTAAGAAAACTCAGAGAAGATCGCTCATATGTGACGACAAATATTTCGTCTCAGCGCGAATAATCTCGGAGTTCATTTGAATTCCGGTCGTGACTCTAACCCGCTCCCCAGCCGTTTTGCGGACTTCGTCTTACACAATTGACCTTGAAGCTGACAGTAGGTAGCAGTTTTTTAAAAATTTGGAAGCTCACTCAAGTATCGGTTACGAACAACAGCGGATAGTGGTATTAAGGAGTTTGATCTTTACCGGGAGGAGTTATGAAAGTTCGAGCCGCCGTGGCCTTTGAAGCAGGCCGACCCTTGGAAGTAACAGAGATTGAGCTGATGGCTCCAAAAGGAGGGGAGTGTCTTATTCGTCTAGCTGCTACTGGAGTTTGTCATACAGACGCGTTCACTTTATCTGGTCGTGACCCTGAAGGACTTTTTCCCGCCGTTTTGGGTCATGAAGGGGCAGGGGTTGTAGAAGAAGTAGGACCAGAGGTAAGAGGGTTATCTCCTGGAGACCATGTTATTCCTCTTTACATTCCAGAGTGCAGGGAGTGCAAGTTTTGTCTTTCCGGGAAAACAAATCTCTGTGGGAGACTGAGGGAAACCCAGGGCCAAGGTAAAATGCCAGATGGTACCAGTCGTTTTTCGTGTAACGGAGCCCCTTTGTATCACTACATGGGCACCTCAACGTTTGCGGAATACACGGTGGTTCCAGAAATTGCACTTGCCAAAGTGCGCCGAGATGCCCCATTTGAAACCATCTGCCTACTCGGTTGTGGAGTAACCACCGGAATAGGCGCCGTCTTAAACACGGCTAAAGTTGAGCCGGGTTCAAGCGTTGCAGTGTTTGGGTTAGGCGGCATAGGGCTTTCGGTGGTTCAAGGCGCAGTTATGGCTGGAGCTGAGAGGATTATCGGTATAGATACTAACTCCAAAAAATTTGAGTTAGCCACGCAATTCGGTGCAACTGAATTTGTCAATCCGAGCGAAATACCAAATGTATCTGAGGCTATCGTAGAAATGACAGATGGAGGTGTTGACTATTCTTTTGAGTGCATAGGAAATGTTGATGTAATGGGTCAGGCTCTTTCGTGTACGCACAAAGGTTGGGGGCAATCAATAATCATTGGCGTTGCGGGAGGAGGAGAAGAGATCCACGCAAGACCTTTTCTATTGGTGACCGGCCGGTCTTGGAGAGGTACTGCCTTTGGCGGCACAAAGGGGCGTACCCAAGTTCCAAAATTAGTAGACCAATATATGAGTGGCCGAATCAAGCTGGACGAAATGGTTACAAAAACTCTTCCACTGGAAGATATCAATCACGCATTTGAGATGATGCATCAAGGCGAAGTCATAAGAAGTGTGATTACCTATTAGATATATCTATGGATATTTTAATAAGTTTTCATACGGTCAAGATTTGAAAGTTATTCGTCAAATATATTCTGAATAGATTCAATAATAAGACGGGCACCAAGGCAAGTAAGGACAAATTGATAGAGATGCTCGAAAGTTTTTTCACTTACTCGAGAAAGAATGTGTGATCCCGTGTAGCTTCCAGCCACTACACAGATTGAAAGAAGCAATAGTTCGTAAGCGTAGTCCATGAATGCAAAGCCAGCGATCCAGAACATTATAACTTTCACTAAATGCCCCATCATTTGTGTTGCAGCCTTGGTTCCAACGAGTTGATATCGCGATAGACCAAGTCTTAGAAAGAAGGGAGCTGCAAACGGTCCGGTCGCACCCACCGTCATGTTAAGAAATCCAATAATTCCTCCTAAAGCAAGAAATCGCCTTTTTGGTTTGATAGATCCCGGGTCGAGTCCAAGTAACAACCACGTGGGTCGCCAAGTAGCTACTAATACGAAAATTCCGATAGCTACTTTAATAGTTTCAGTAGGAACCTCTCGGCCGACAATGAGTCCAACAATTGCCATAGGAATAATTAGTTTAATGTATTCTTTTAGTACCCACGTTTCAATGTGTTGCCTTTGGAACCAACAGCGTGACCCGTTAGAAGTGAGTTGAATAACACCATGAAGGGGCAAGACTACAAGTGGATCAAAAAACATTAACATGACCACCAAAAGGGTCATGCCACCAGCTAGTCCTACGACCGCTGACAATAACGCGGTTAAATAAGATGCACCACAGAGAAGCGCTAAGAGTTCTGTGCTCACTTCAGTAGATAAATGCCACCAAGTATAAGGCCGAGGCCTACTAGATTACCCATTCCAACTTGACTTCCTCCTACGATCGCTGAAAATGCGAAAGATACAACGACACCAATAGCGATCACGACGGTAACTGCAAATTCGGAAGCCTTACTTCCATAGAAAAGTGCGAGACTGAAACCGATCGTTCCCATAAAAATCAAACCAAAGCTCATCCAGCTTCGGACCATTTCAAAAGCTGCTGCAGTTGCCGTGGTAGCTCCCGCCGTACGCATTCCATAGTAAGAGTAAAGTGTGTATGCAAATATTGATAATAAAATTGTCAGTAACCAGTTCATAATCATTAGATTTGACCTCCCGTTTTTTTTGCCGAATCTCTATATACAAAAGATGGCGCTGATTGAATTGACTCGTCTCGTGCTTTCTCAATCTCAGGGTGGTGCGGTGACAGTGAGCATGCTGGATCTGTTGCATTCATATCTCCCGTAAGGGCAAATGCCTGACAGCGACAACCCCCAAAATCACGTTCCCGATACTCGCAACTTCTACACGGATCTTTCATCCATTCGTAGCCACGAAAGGTATTCATGCCGGGAGATATGGTCCAACAGTCTTCTAGTGAGTTTTCGGGAATTCTCCAAAATTCCAGCTCAGTCAAAGTACCAGCATTGTGGCAGGGCAAGACTCTACCATTCGGAGTAATTACCATAGTATTCTGAGCCCACCCTCCCATGCAAGGTTTCGGCCGTTCGGAATAGTAGTCTGGAAGTACGAAAAGAATTTCCATCTCTGGGTAAAGAAGACGGGAATCTTGAACTACTCTGGATGCATTTTTCAGCTGGTCCAGAGTAGGAAGCAATGCGGCTCGATTTTTTAGTGCCCATCCGTGGTATTGTGTATTCGCAAGCTCAAGGCGGTGAGCTCCGTAATAACTTGCCATTGATATGATTTCCGGAAGGTTTTCTAAATTCTGCCGATGAAGAACGACGTTTAATACGAGTGGAAGGTCTAAAGCCCTCACTTCTTCGGCGAAAACACGTTTTCTATCAAAACTTTTTGTTCCTGCGATCGTGTCGGACATTTCTGGTGTGCTGTCTTGTACCGAGAGCTGAACACTACAAAGTCCATATTTAGCTAAAACAGCGAGTCGTTTTGCATCGATCGGCATGCCTGCAGTTACTAGATGGGTATAGAGCTGTAGTTCTGAAGCGTGCTTGACTAAGACTTCCAGATCACTTCTTGTGGACGGTTCACCGCCAGTTAATCCTAGATGGACAACCCCCAACTTTGCTGCTTGCTCAAAAGCGGAACACCAGTCTTCGGTAGTAAGAGTCTCTGTATAGTTTGTTAAGTCCAATGGATTAGAACAATAAGGACATTTGAGTGGACATCGATAGGTTAATTCCGCTATGAGATTGTAGGGTCGATGAAAATTTTCGTTCACTATATGTATTCCAATGCGCCGGCTGATTTCATCTTTTCGAGAAACTCATAGGTGTCAGTAAAGACAGTTTCGATAGTATTGTGACGATTCCTCATTACCTCTGCAATTTTATTGACTGTTGCTTCTCCGTTGCATGACTCTAAGATTTCCATTCCCGTAGAGTTTAGCTCGATCGCTCTTTCTGGTAATACAATCATGGATTCGTTCTTTCGCATCCTAGCTCGATCAACAATTTTAGGACGACTTTGAGCCCACTCTACGCCATCTAAAAGCTCCCAAAGAATCTCGCATTTTCTCGTCAGAGCGGCCACGCAAGCGACGTGATCTTTATCAGTTTTTGCGTTGCCTAATACAAATTCTAAGCCCTCTTGAGCGTCTCGAGGTGCCTGGCTAGTCCGACTCCGGAAGTAGTCTAAGGCCGAAGGTTCGATCCATGTGTAATAGTTTTCAAACGCAGTAATTCGTTGGCCCATTAGGGGACCTGCAGAAAGTTCTGTAAGAGACGCGGCGACGCTTTCTAAGAGGCTATGTCCGTTGACAAATTCTACGTAAGCGTCGCAAGCACGACGGACGCCGGGCAATACATTTGTGAGTGAGCTTACTTCGGCCCTATTTAGGCCGACTCCATCGCCGAGACGAAGCCAAAGTTCTAAGCCACCGGTGTTTTTCTCGTCTCCATCATGATCTCTTACTCTCCGCACCCAATCACGACGAAAATCTGGATCGTCTGATTTGGTTAGAATGCTACTGTCTTTCTTGGGTATTCGTGTCTGATAGTAGTAACGATTTCTTACCCAAGTTTTCATCTCTTCTTTTGTCAGGGTGCCTTTATGCATCCGGATATTGAAAGGGTGCTTGTGGTGATATCTTTCCTCGAGGAGAGATTTAAGGCTATTTTCGAGATTTTTCATACGAGGAATTCCATACCATCGAAGGCGATCTCGATACCCGCCTTGTGAACCTCAGCCGTAGCGCCCGAATTAGAATCCAACATTGGATTCGTGTTGTTCATATGTATGTAGAGAGAGCGGCCCGGGAGAGTAGCTAAACGTTCCAAACTCCCATGTGGGCCTGTTACTGGTGCGTGTCCCATCGTTCTTGCAGGTACCGCATCAGGTCTAAGCGTAAGAAGCTCATTTTCAGTGAAGAAAGTTCCATCTACAAATCGACAGTCGGCTTTTTGTAATTCGTTCATCGTTTCTTCATTATATTCCTTGAGACCAGGTGCATAAACCAATTGTTTTCCAGTTCTATTATCTCGAATTCGTAGAGATACTGTTGCTTCGGGGTGGTTGACCTCAAGCTCTTGTAGGTAAATAGGAACCTTTCCGGCAACGGCAAAAAATTGAGCCTCAAGGTATTTTTTCGAATCGAGGAAAAAGGACTCGTTAATTGCTGCTCCCGTCCATGCTGATTTCATCAGGCGAAAGCAAGCATTGTGTTTAAGGATAGCGTCTCTAGTCCACGGCGTTGAAACGATTTTGTAGGGGAGAGATTCCCTAAGTATGAGTAGGCCAATTGTGTGATCCAGATCTGGATTTGTTATGCATATTGTCTCCAGAGGAATATCTCGTGTTCCAGCCGTAGGATGTAATCCTGGAAACTTGCTGAATTGATCACGAATATCAGGGCTAGCATTTATCACTGACCAACGTTCACCATCCGAAGAAACAGCAATAGAGGGTTGCGATCTTGCAGGAACTGAAAGATCTCCCCTTCGTGCTCGTATGGAATTGTCTCCTCCGCAATTCCATTGAGGAAGTCCTCCTCCCGCAGCTGAACCAAGCACTCGGACATGAAATTGACTTTTTGAGTTTTCTTTCGAATTACTGTTAGGTGTTTTCATAACCACCAGGATAACATTACTCTGGGTATAGAGTGAAATTGGCCGTCACCTAGATCAGAGAGGTAGACAATGGGAGAAAAAAGTGTCTGGATAGATCGAAATGCCCATTGATTTATTGCCACTTCACCCGTTGTTCGTGGCCGAAGCGGAGGGTTTTTCACTCGACCGGGCTCTAAATGATTCGGAGCGTCAAGAACTTGAAGATGCACTAGATTCCTTTGCCGTATTGGTATTTAGAGACCAAAATCTCAGTCCGAAAGCGCAGATGGACTTCACTCGGAGCTTGGGTTCTATTGATATGGGACTATTGAAAGTTCTCCGAAGTCATACCACTTCGGAGAACGCCGGTCTGATAGCTATTTCCAACGTAGATAGGGATGACAATCTTATTGAGCACTCGGACGCCCGTATGATGGCGCTCTATGCCAATCAACTTTGGCATAGTGATAGCTCGTTTAAGAAACCGTCTGCAAAATACTCGCTTCTCTTCGCGATAGAAGTTCCTACAGATGAAGGAGACACAGAATTTGCAGATATGAGAGCTGCCTACGAAGGGCTCTCATACTCCCGACAAGCGGAGTTGCAAGGATTAGAGGCAGAGCACTCTGCGTTTTTCTCTCGAATGCAATTAGGAGACCTACAATACAAACCTGATGATCTCGAAAAATATCCAAGTGTGTGGTGGCCCCTCGTTCGGGATCACCCTGCATCCGGCCGTTCGTCACTTTTTATTGGTGCACACGCCATGGGTGTCACTGGTCGCACGACTCCCGAAGGTCGACTTTTGCTATCGGAGCTTCTCGAGCATGCGACAAAGAAAGAATACGTCTATCGACACAAATGGAGAAAAGGTGATTTTGTTATTTGGGATAACCGTTCGGTATTACACAGAGGACGTTCCTACGATCTGAGTCATAGGCGTGAGCTACGTAGAAGCACTGTTGAGGACGCTGAGGTCTGATCCCCTCTTTTAATAAAAGTCATCAAAGAGAGCAATTATTAAGAAATTTCCTGAATTTTTCGATTATCAAATTTGTTGCAAACGAACTTGAATGACTTCTCCGCCTACTTCAGATCGATGGAGGTTGCCTTCTTCATCTTCCATATCGGCCACTAACTGAATCTCAGAAGCCAATGTTTGCTCGGCGATCCAGCTAAGAAAGTTCTCTACCTTCGACCATTCGGTAGGAATAGAAATAGCGAGTTTGATTCGATCGGAAACGTTAAAGCTCTCTTCTTTTCTTGCTTGTTGGACAACTCTCACTATGTCTCTGGCGAAACCTTCGCACAACAATTCATCGTCCACATCCATATTAAGGGCCACTACCATCTCGTTTCCCGGTAAGGCTTGGCAGTCAACTCCTAGAACAGGTTCAAGGAGAAGTTGGTACTCGTTTTCGTTTAATTCCGTCGAGTTAACTCTTATCTTATTTTCGTCGAGATTTTCCCATTGTCCGGACTTTGCAGCGGCTAGAACAGATTTCATATTCTTTCCCAGCCGAGGACCGAGAATTTTTGAGTTTAACTTGAGCTTGAAGTTAGCAAATTCGCTGATATCGGATTGAAATGAAACGGTCTTTACGTTGACCTCATCCTTTATCAGGTCAGAATATTCAGATAAATGTTCAATGCCTTTTCCGGCTACCGTTAGTTCTTTTAATGGTTGACGTACGCGAATATCGTGGGACCTTCTCAGCGATAGTGAAGCGCTGCAGATCTCTCTAACTCGGTCCATGTGTCGGACCAGTCCGGGATCGTTGATAAGTGTATTAGGATCAGGCCAATCCGATATGTGGACGCTATCTCCTCCTGTGAGTCCACTATAAATATTTTCTGTCAGATAAGGTAGTAACGGACTTGCAATTCTGCAGAGTGTGACGAGAACCGTATGTAGAGTGTCATAGGCATCCTGCTTGTCCGAATCTTTCTCGGATTTCCAGAAACGTTCTCTGCTTCTTCGAATATACCAGTTATTAACCGCATCCATGAAGGTCACAATTCGATTACACGCCGATGCAATTTCATAGCTGTCCATCAATTTCGTTAGCTCGAGAACGACTTCTCTGGTTTTGGCTAATATGTATCGATCGAGGAGAGAAGAGGGACTGCTCATCCAATTAGCCTGAACACCATCGCTGTTCGCATAAAGTGAAAAGAAATACCAAGAATTCCAAAGCGGATTAAGTACGTTTCGGACTACATCCCCGATGGCTTTTCCGTCTTTATCTACCTTAAGATCTCCTCCTTTTAGAAGTGGAGAAGAAACTAGGTGCCATCGCAAAGCGTCCGATCCGTATGTATCGAAAACTTCCTCAGGATCCGGGTAATTTTTCAGACGCTTTGAAAGTTTCTGTCCGTCTTCCGCCAGTGTTACGCCGTGGCACATGCAATTTTTAAAAGGTGGGCGATCGAACAGCGCGGTGCCTAAGACCATAAGAGTGTAAAACCATCCACGCGTTTGGGCTACGTACTCTACGATAAAGTCAGCGGGAGAATGTTGTTCGAACCATTCTCGATTCTCGAATGGGTAGTGCACCTGTGCGAATGGCATAGAGCCCGAATCAAACCAGCCGTCGAGTACGTCTGGAATTCTGCGCATTGTGCTTTGCCCAGTTGGATCATCGGGATTAGGTCTGATTAATTCATCTATAATGGGTCTGTGTAGGTCACGAGGTCGGACTCCGAAGTCCTTCTCTATCTCAGCTAGGCTTCCGTAAACATCTATCCGCGGGTATTGAGGGTTATCGCTTTTCCAAACAGGAATCGGTGAGCCCCAGAACCGATTTCGGCTGATTGACCAATCTCGTGCATTAGACAACCAATTTCCAAATAGGCCGTCTTTGATATGGCCGGGTATCCAATTGATTTCTTGATTTAGCTCAGCCATTCGATCTCGGAATTGAGTAACACGGACATACCAAGAGTTAACCGCTCGGTATATAAGCGGAGTGTCTGTCCTCCAGCAGTGAGGGTAGTTATGGACGTAGCTCTCTTCTCTAAAGATTCTTTCTTCTTGTCTTAAAGATCTAATGATTGGAGTATTGGCTTCAAAAACTTGAAGCCCCTCCCAATTCGGGACTTCCCCAGTGAATCTTCCGTGATCATCTACCGGACAAACGACCTCGATTTTGGCGTCCGAGCACGTATTCATGTCATCTTCACCGAAGCCCGGCGCCATGTGCACGATTCCGGTTCCTTCTTCAGTATCGATCCAGTCAGCTGAAAGGATTCGATGACAATTTTCTCTTCCTTGAAAAAAATCGAATAGAGGCTCGTAGGGTGCTCCGACAAGCTCAGAACCGGAACGCGTGCCCACTAGTTGCGCACTAGCTAGCTCCTTAGCGTACTTCTCGATACAAGCCTTGCCGATAACGACCAGGCGATCGCCCAGCTCATAAATACCGTACTCGATATCTGGTCCAACGGCTAAAGCTAAATTCGAGGGAAGCGTCCAAGGGGTTGTAGTCCATGCCAGGATATCTACGAGTCTACCCTCGATCCGCTCTTCTAAGGTAAAGCGCACGGTTACGGCAGGATCTTGCCGTTCCCTGTATGAGTCGTCTAGTCTAGTCTCGAAATTAGATACAGGTGTTTCGCAAGCCCAAGAATATGGTAGAACGCGATATCCCTCGTATAGAAGATTTTTATCGTAAAGAGTCTTAAAAGCCCACATGACACTTTCGATATAGGGGGTATCCATTGTTTTATAGTCGTTTTTAAAATCAACCCAGCGGGCCTGACGCGTGACATATTTTTCCCACTCGGCGGTGTATCTGAGTACCGTCTCCTTGCAGTGGTTGTTAAATCGATCGATGCCAAACTCTCGGATTGCAGCGCGCCCCGACACCTGAAGCTCCCGCTCAGCTTCCATCTCCGCAGGTAGCCCGTGACAGTCCCAGCCAAATCTTCTTTCCACTCTTTTCCCACGAAGAGTCTGGTATCTAGGTATGATGTCCTTTACATACCCCGTGAGTAGGTGGCCGAAGTGCGGGAGGCCATTTGCAAAAGGGGGACCATCGTAAAAGACGAATTCATTAGATCCCTCGTGCCCCGCAGGACGTTTTGAAATCGAACGCTCGAAGGCCTCTGTTTGCTTCCAGGTTCTCAGGACCTCTTTTTCGAGATTCGGGTAATCTGCCTGCTGAGGTACTTCTGGGTAAGTCTTTTGTTGATTGATTGAAGTCACGGATTGGGAAATCTACCCCGCCATTTCGTAAGATCCAGAGCAGACCATGCCTGAACTGCCAGAAGTTGAAATAACAAGATTACAAATCGAGCCGTATTTGGCTGGTCGCCGGATTTTGAGGGTAGCTACGACCGCCCCAAGTTATTTCTTCATTACTCCCCCGGAGGAAGTCAGGGCTCTTTTGAAAGGGGCTTATATCGCTTCTCTGGAACGGAAGGGGAAGTATCTGATGGCCGATTTGGGAGACCGAGGCACTCTTTTACTCCATTTGGGCATGACGGGTCAGCTTTTCACGGAAGGTGCTACTAGCGTAAGGCTTCTTAGTAAAACCGCCCAAGCGGCGCTGTCCCCAGAAAACCAACGTCGTTTTTCCGGGAATGACGGGCACACGCACCTACGTATTTCTTTCGATGACGGCGGTCCTCGGATTTTTTTCCGAGATGTAAGAAAATTCGGAAAAGTGCAACTTCTTCGACCTGGCGAGTCCTGTAAACGGCTGGAAAGCCTCGGCAGAGATGCGTTGGAGCTAACCGAAGACTATCTGCATGGGATTACAAGAAAACGCAAGGCCCCTATTAAAAGCTTCCTACTTAATCAACGTCTTATAGCCGGGATTGGAAACATTTATGCCGACGAGGCCCTTTTTCTCTCAGGTATTCGGCCGACCCGGCGCGCATTTCGGCTTACTCATGCGGACTGTCGTCGTCTGGCTAAAGAGGTGAGGGCGGTCATGCTCCGTTCCATCAAAGCCGGTGGATCGAGCATTCGCGATTATATCTCTCCCGAAGGACAGGACGGCGGGTACCAGGATGAACGAAGAGTTTATGCGCGGACCGGAGAATCGTGCCTGGATTGCAAGAGTTCAATAAAAAGGGTTGTGGTGGGTCAGAGAAGTTCCCATTATTGCCCCAAATGTCAGAAGTAGCGTACTACCGATGCTGAACCTGACTGAGTTGCGCGAGGCAGTTGTTGCCATGTCCGAATGGCAGACCGCGCGTCTTTCTCAATCAATTGTAGATGGCGATGATCGCCTTGTCCTGGTACTTGAAAAAGGGAAGCTGAAACTTAATATACTTCTTTGCGTCTCACGAGATTTCGGGCGCATTTCCGTTTTAAACGACTTGCCCGGAACTCCTCAAAATCTGAAACAGTTTGCACAGTTCCTAAAGTCACATTTTGACGGCGGACGGTTACGCTCGATTAAAGTAGAAGAAAACGATCGCATCGTATATTTCAATCTTGAAAGTCGTGAGGAGCAGAGGTCTATCGTTTTTCAACTCTTGGGCGCTCGTAGTAATATTTTTCTATTGAATGAAGAACGCATTGTGGAATTGTCTCTCCGCCCATTTTCTAAAACCCGAAGTGACCTGAAGCGTGGAGCATCTTGGGTTCGAACTTCCCGAAATTCTGCGGATTCAGGTGAAGATCGTTTCAAGAAACTTAAGGGTTTAGCCTATCTGGAAGCCGTAGAGGCGCACTATCTTTCAAAAGAACAAGAAGCTTCTGACTCCGCCCTTGTCCAAAAATTAAAAGTCGTATTTAGAAAAGAACGCGCATCGATTGAAAGAAAGACGAAGAAACTTTTAGCGGAAAAGATCGCAGGCGAGCAATCTTCTGCGATTCGTCGCAAAGGAGAGCTTTTAAAGGCTATACTGAATAAAATCTCTAAAGGTCAAAAACTCGCAGAAGGAAAAGATCCGAAGACGGGCGAAGTGATTTCTATCGAGTTAGATCCAAAAATGTCTCCCTCCGAAAATCTTGAGAAATACTTCAAAAAACATAAAAAATTAGAACGCCAAACTATGCGAGCATACCAAGAATTAGGTGCCAACGCAGTTCGCCTTGAGGAGTTCGAAGCCCTTGAGCTCGAGTTTTCGTCGCTTGAAGAAAAGAGTGATCCCGAGGCGTTGCTTAACTTTAGTAAGAAACCGATTGTCGCACGCCATTTAAATCGATTTTTCCCTCCATCTAAAGAGCAAAAAAAACAAGCGACAACAGAATTTCGGATCGGGAAACGAGTTCTTCCAACACGTCTTGTCCCTAAGCGGTATAAGAGCAGCGCCGGTCTGGAGATCTGGGTTGGGAAGAATGACGAGGGTAATGACATTTTGACAACGAAGCTCTCCCGAGGAAGAGATTTATTTTTTCATTTGGACGCCTCACCGGGAAGTCATGTTGTTTTGCGTGCAGAAGGCTCTAAGACACCACCGCAAGAAGCAATTTTGGAGGCCTCGGAATTGGCAGTGCATTTTTCAAAGCAAAGGAATGTCGCCAAAGCGAGTGTCCACGTTGCACACTGCAAAGATATAACGAAACCCGCTGGTGCAAAGCACGGCCTAGTCCATGTGCATCGAGGGAAGTCGTTAGTCCTGAAGCGAGACCCTAAGAGACTTGATAAAATTCTTTCAGAAAGGATTAAAGACTGATTGCTGGGAATAAAAGCCTAATCAGTTAACACCTTTATGAACACTGGATTAAAAGGCAAAGTAGTTTGGATCACAGGTGCGTCTGGTGGAATAGGAAGAGCCCTCGCTAAAGAATTTGCATCTGAAGGCTGCAATTTAATACTCCAGGCGGGAGAAAACCTTAATAGCCTTGAGACATGGGTCAGTGACGAGGGCTTAAAAGATTCAACCTGTTGCGTTGCAGGAGACGTTCGCAATCCAGAATCCCTCGCGAACGTTGTGCGTAAGGGTGTTAGTGCCTTTAGGAGAATCGATGTTTGTATCGCTAATGCTGGGATCTGGCCTCTTCATGATCTTCCAATTCATAAACTTAGCTCAGAGAGAATCCGCACAGTCTTGGATATAAATCTTCTTGGCGTTTTATTTACAGCAAGAGAGTTCTTCCGTCATTTAGATAGCATTGAGGATCCCGAAGGAACAAGTCTTTGCTTCGTGGGCTCTACCGCAGGAAAATTCGGAGAACGCGGACATGTTGAGTATGCTGGATCTAAAGCCGCCTTGGTCGGAATTCTCCGAACTCTCAAAAATGAAATTGTTCAACTTGATCCATTCGGCCGAGTGAATCTTGTAGAGCCAGGTTGGACGGCTACTTCTATGGCTCAAGAGGCAATGGGTAATGACGAAACCGTTCGGCGCGCTCTTACGACGATGCCTTTAAGGCAGATCGCACGTCCCGAGGATATTGCGCGAGCGGTTCTCTTTGTCTCGTCACCTCTTCTTGCACGTCATATTACTGGTCAAACTTTAACGGTTGCAGGAGGAATGGAAGGTCGTAGTCAGTGGGAGAGAGATGACATTATTCTTGAAAACGTCAGAAGTAGGCTAGAGAAAGACACGTGAACCGGCAGAAGTTCACTGGCTTAGAGTCGATCTTATTGATCTAATAAAGGAATGGGAAATGTTTAAAGTGGTGGGCTTGTTGAAACGTTCGGAAGGAATAGCAATTGAGGAATTCAAGAATTGGTGGTTAAAAAATCACGCAGAGAAAGTAAAGAAATGACATGGCCTAAAGAGGTACCATATTAATCTATCGGTAAAAGCTGATCAGGAATACGATGGCATGGCTGAAGGCTGGTTCGAAACGAGAGAAGCGATGGAGAATGTCTTGGGTACGTCTGAAGATGAAACTGCCCGTCAAAATGCCTTTAATGGACCAGATAAGCTGGTTATTCTTCTCACGGAGGAACAGGTAATGGTTCGAGGTTTGTAACCTCTACTTGGGCTAAATTAATATTCATTAACTTTTAGCCCTAAGCTGAAAGACATATTTAAGATGATTTGGAGGACTTGTGTTTAAAGTAGTTGGTTTACTAAAACGCCCTAAAGGCATGAATATGGAAGAGTTCAAGACCTGGTGGCTAGAAGAACACGCGCCTAAGGTAAAACAGTGGCCTGGGTTGGTTAAGTATCATATCAATCTCTCTATTACAGATGATCAGGACTATGACGGTATGGCTGAGGTCTGGTTTGAAACGCGTGAGGCAATGGAGAGTATATTTAGTACCCCAGAAGGACAAAGAGCGAGGCAGAGTGCAACGGGTGGCTCTGATCAGATAGTAATCTTTTTGACAGAAGAACACGTTATGGTTCCAGGTGCGTAAATAAATCTCGCTCTGCTAATTCTCATGTAGTCCACAAAGTTTAAGTCTTCTAACGGGAGAACTGGATAAGCTTTATGTTCAAGATCGTAGGTTTGATGAAGCGGCCCGATGGTATGGATATGGATAGCTTCGGAGCGTGGTGGTTAAAAGACCACGCCCCAAAAGTGATGGATCATCCCGGGATCGTGAAATACAACATTAATCTCTCTACTACAGATGATCAGGAATACGATGGAATGGCCGAAGTTTGGTTTGAAACCCGGGCTGAAGTCGAGAGTTTTTTTAGAGAGAGAGAAGGTAGCGATCTGAGGCAAAACGCGACAAATGGCTCAAAAGTTAATGTTACTTTTCTGACGGAAGAACATGTGATTATCTGAGAAATGAGAGTGGAACAATGAGTGACGAAATTAAGATAATGAATTTGTCTGTTGAAGATTCTGTTCTTGAGGACCTTAAAGAACGTTTGAAGGCTACGCGCTGGCCCGATTCGGTCGATGGCAGCATGTGGGAGTACGGAGCTAACTTAGATTTTGTTAAAGACCTCTGTGAGTATTGGAAGAATGATTTCGACTGGCGTTCTCAAGAAGAGCTCCTGAATCAATGGGATCATTACCAAACTGAAATCGATGGTGAAAATATTCATTTCATTCGTGCGGACTCCAAAGTAAAGGACGCTCTTCCTCTAGTTCTTACTCATGGTTGGCCGGGTTCAGTATTTGAATTTTATAAAGTTATAGAACCCTTGAGAGACCCGGTGTCCTTCGGAGGGAGTGAGGAGGATGCGTTTCACGTAATTTGTCCGTCACTCCCGGGTTACGGATTTTCTGGTCCTACGCGCTCAGCTGGTTGGGATGTCGAGCGCGTCGCAAAAGCATGGATTACTCTGGTTGATCGTCTTGGTTTCGAACGTTATGGGGCCCAAGGGGGAGATTGGGGAGCCCTGGTAACGACGCTTTTGGGTCTCCTAGATCCGTCAAGATTGGCCGGAATTCATGTCAACATGGTGGTGTCGCGTCCTCCAAAGGATCTCGCGAACCCAAAAGTGAATCTTTCCGAAAGCGAACTAGCTGATCTTGCGGCTGCACGTCATTTCCAAGATGCCGAAACAGGCTATCAGAAAATCCAAGGGACAAAACCACAAACACTAGCGTATGGACTCATGGACTCTCCTGCAGGACTCGCAGCTTGGATAGGGGAAAAGTTTAGAACCTGGAGCGATTGCGGTGGCGATCCATTGAAATCGTTTTCTCGCGATGAATTGTTGACGAATATGACGATCTACTGGGTGACAAAAACGATTAACTCCTCGACCCGACTTTACTACGAGTCCCAGAAATCGGGAAGTTGGGGGGCACCAGAGATGAGAGTAGAGGTTCCTACAGGATGCGCTTTATTTCCGAGCGAACTTTTTCGACCACCGCGGAGTTGGGCTGATCGGTCCTACAACATTGTGCAGTGGACTGAAATGCCGTCGGGGGGGCACTTTGCGGCCTTAGAGGAGCCTGAATTGTTGATTGAGGATATTCGATCTTTATATAGAAAATTAAGATGAAAACATGTTGGCTGGGGAAACGATCAAGCCGCGCACATTTTCTGTTGTGGTAGTGGCTGGAACTACAAACGTTACGGGCTTAAAGTCATCATCCGAGAAAAGTTATCTTTGTAAAACTTTTCCTTTGTCGTTTCACTGTGCCCCTCGAGGTAACTTTCGAACCGTCCAATCGGGTCACGTCCACCTTCTATGTGAGGGTAATCCGAAGAAAACAAGTAAAGCTCTTCTGAGGATTCGCGAATTAGGTTTCCTATATTTTCAAAGGGATACGGTGTGAAGGCAAGCTGCTGAGTAATTTGTTCGGAAGGCATTCTTTTCATCTCGCGCAACTCTGGCTCGGAACGCGACCAAAGGTGAACCGTGCTATCGAGTCTATTAAGGAGTGCCGGGACCCAGCCCGCACCAAGTTCGATGATGCCCCCTTTGAGTTTTGGGAATCGTTCAAGTACTCCGTCTAGAATCATGCACGATAGAAATTTTTCAGGATCTTGATGAAGAATTGCCATGTCTTTTGAGCGGATATTTTCTCCGCCTCCGAGCCAGTCCTGAGGTTCGGGTCGACCATTGTTCTTGTACTCGGTCTGAATATGTAATGTTGAGCCCCCTACATGGAGGACGAAAGGTACTTCAGCTTCGGCGAGCCTGGCCCATACGGGGTCGAGATCGTTATGGCCTGGAGAACGCGGACCTGCGGATGTAGAGGGTACCCAAATGGCCGAAAGACCCATTTTAAGGCACTCATTAATTTCTTGAATTGCGCGTTTAGGGTCGACTAATGAGACGCAAGCGACTCCTAGAAGGCGATCGTCCGATCTGCAGAAATCTGCCATTGCTCTGTTTGCAGCACTTACGCCTGCGTAGAGGAGTTCTACATCTTCAGCTAAAGCATATGTAAGAAAAGAAAAAGTTGGGAAGACAAGTTGTTGTTGAAATCCGAGAAGGTCGAGTGCATGGGTGCGTTCCGATGAATTAAAGGATCCGAGTGCTGCCCACCCCTTCGGTCCCCCGATAATGTTTTCTTCTAACTCTCGAACAGTCTTGGGATCGTGTGCGCGTGCACCACGAAGTTCCATGAAAGCTTCGGCCATTTTCCCAGCTGCGCTCAGGTCGATTTCCGGAAGACGAGAGCGGTATTTAGACTCTGCATAGTTCAGTGCCCAATCGGGAAGTTCCATGATGTGGCTGTCGGCATCATAGTAAACTCTTCCTTCAGCGTAGGGCATGGCTCTGATCTCCTTAACCGTTTAAGTCTGGCCATGTTACATTTTGTTTCTACAAAAGGGTATGGGAGAAATAGGTATGAAATCAAAGCTCGCAGGAGAATACGTACAGATAAACGACTTAGAGTGGCAGCCCTTTCCGGAAGCCTTTTCAGCAGGGGGGATAAGGTGGAAGCTTTTGCATGTTTCTCCAGAGGCAGGTGCTTGGACTGCCATTTTCGATTGCCCGAGTGGCTCTTCTTTCTCGAGACACATTCATGTCGGACCAGGCGAATACCTTCTTACAAAAGGAAAAATGGAAGTGCGTGGAGGAGAAGGTTCGGGCGGCGCTACCGCGTATGCAAATGGCTATGGTTATGAGGCGTGTAATGCTCGGCATGACATGACTTTTTTCCCCGAATCGAGCGAGTTCTACATGACTTTTCTTGGTCCTTTGCAATTTGTTCAAGAGGACGGTTCACCTATTGCGGTGGTTGGTTGGGAGCAGGCACAAGCCTTGTGGGAGGAACAAACTGGAAAAGCATGATTAAGGATTGATCACTTTTTACCAAGGATGATCAGATCCCTCCCATGTCACAAAGCGGCCATGATCTGAAGAGTTCATACTTTCCACGAAGGAAAAAATACCACGGGTACTTTCCACAACTGAAATATCGGCATTTTCCCCTCCCATGTCGGTACGTACCCAGCCTGGGTGCATGACTACGGCAGAGATGCCTTGTTCTGACCAATCTTTCGCCTTTTCTCGAAATCGATCGTTTAGCGCAGCCTTCGAGTCTCCGTAATTTCCAAGACTCTCATCTTTTCCCCTGCGCGCGCCAAGCTGGCTAGTCATTAAAACCACTCGGCCACCGCTATTCATTTGCTCTATTAATCGTTCGCAAGTTCGGATGGGAGCTTCAGCATTTACTTCCATTAGAACATCTCGTGTTGCTTCGTAGATACCCGCATTGTGTATAAGAATATCAAGATTCTCGTTTTCGAGATTCACAGCGAGCTCATCTAATTGAGTGTCGTCTCTTACTTCAAGGCCATGTATTTGAATATCTCCTTTGATACTTCCTAATTTACCAGGTGCTCCCGGCGTGCGAGTTGTTGCGTGTACGCGGTATCCCTCGGAAGCGAATTGACTCACGAGTCCAAGTCCGATGCCGCGGCTGGCTCCAACGATTAGTATTGACGGCATATTTTTCCTTTTCATGCATTCCGCATACTTGCGAGGTATGGGCCACAATCCGGTTCGAAAGCTGCTGTTTTTACGAGTCTATAAAAATGAGTGAACACATTAGGATATTCTCTTTCCCGTCTCTCATCCAGGATGCACTGGAAGCCTTGTTTCTCCAATTCGCGCATAAATTTTCGTTCCATCATGCAGAGACATAACTCGCAAACTAGGCAGATATCGGCCAGGGTAAGCTCATTACCAGCAACGAATGGACTAGTTTCTAGAGCATCCTCCATACCAGAAAGATAGGTGATGTAGGCCATCTCTGATTCATTCCAAACTTCCGGAGTCATTTCTCCAAATACGGCCATAAAGTATTTTTGAGTTTGATTTGCGAAAACTAAACTCACGTCCAGAAAGCTATCTATTCGTGAAGTAGAGAAAGGGTTTGTTCCATAGAGAGGGCCAGGCTTCTTTTTTAACCTGGCAACTGCTCTCATTATGCTGTTTGACTCAAAGATTCCTATTGATCCGTCTGGGCTAAAGGCAGCTGGGACCGTCCCGAAGGGATGAGCCTTCAAAAACTCTTCTGTCTTGTGCAAGGTACCCTTGAATCCAATTCGGCTTTGACGAGCGTTGTCCTTGTCTTCTTTTATTTCGCTCGTTGTAAGTGGTCTAGCATGGAAGTCCCATAGCCACTTTGCGAGATCTTGGACGGAGGATCCTCTAATGTCAATTTCAAGATCGCATAACCGGGCAACGATACTTGCTTTGAAAATACGGGGATTAGGTGTGTAGGAAAAAATTCTAAGCGCACCTTCTGACGTTTTTTCGCTCACTTCTACCTCGTTCTAGGGTTTAGATTTTCCTCACAGATAAGCATAGACCCTCGAAGGTTTATCGCCTCGCATCAAGGCAATTTACAGCTTGAAAATCGACGATTCTAGCATCAGAATGCTACTATTCTGACCTGGTCGAGGATGGCTAGTAGTGTTTGAATCAATAATTGACAACTACTTTATGACCACCCGGGAATCTGAATTCCAGGGATATCTCCCCTACACGATTGTTATCGGGGCCATCTTGATTTGGTTCATTGGAGGAATTGTTAGAGACGCCTTGAGGGATCTGACGCGAGTTCGTCGTCGCCGTAGGCTACTCCTAGTGGTTCGCGAAAAGCTCGTTCGAAGTAGTTATGTCGCCCACTACATAGGAGAAGTTGGACCGTGCGTCGGGTCTCCTCTACGTCCACGGTGGGAATGCTGGCTGGCTTCTTTAGAAGCGAAGGGTTCCTTCTGGCCGACTTTTCTCGGGCTAGACGGGGGTACTTCAAGCCTCCACAGTAAGGGTCGGCACGTTATTCGAGCACGAACGCACTTACAAGTTGTTACATATCCTCGAGCTTCAGCCTAAAAGAATAGGGGCCCATTGCTTAGAGCCTGTTAAAATCCAAGCGGGGATTTAAAAGATTTTAGACAGGAGGCATCAATGGACCTTGGGGTAGTAAGTTTTAATACTGAGTATATGATTCGAGCCGACGATTTGGCAAAGGCCTGTGAGGAGCGTGGCTTTGAGTCGCTTTGGTTCCCGGAACACACCCATATTCCTGCGAGCCGCGACACTCCTTTTCCGGGGGGCGGCGACCTCCCCAAACAGTACTCTCATATGTCGGATCCTTTTGTTAGTTGCGCCTCAGCAGCAGCCGTTACGCAAACTCTGAAACTTGGCACCGGAATTTGTCTTGTCATACAACACGACCCAATCGTACTGGCAAAAACAGTCTCTACACTCGACCGTCTCTCCGATGGAAGGTTCCTTTTCGGAATTGGAGCTGGGTGGAACGCGGAAGAGATGGAGCATCACGGAACTCCTTTTGAAAAACGATGGAAAGTACTTGAGGAGAGGTTGGAGGCGATGAAGCTCTTATGGACGGAAGAAGAGGCAACCTACCATGGAGATTTTGTGAATTTTGATCGGGTATTGAGTTATCCGAAGCCCGTTCAGCGGCCGTACCCCCCCATAATACTAGGAACCTTTGGCTCCCATTGGGGAAGACAACGCGTAGCAGATTATTGTGATGGCTGGATCCCAGTTGGAGCTTTCCACGGGGATCAGCTGAAAGATCATGTATTGGACCTCAATAAAAGGTTGGAAGAAAATGGCAGATCACCTGGGTCCGTCGAGCTTTCAATGTTTGACGTGATGGAAACCCCGGAGGAGAATCTCTTGCGTTTTCGGGATATGGGGTGCTTCAAGCGTGCAATTACCGCGATTCCAATCGCTGATAGGGACACGGTCTTGCCTTTCTTAGATCGTTATGCAGAAATAGCTGAAAAACTCTAAACGAATCAATATTTGGCTTGGAGGACTGAGATGAAGCTGTACGACTTTGCAATGGCGCCGAACTCTCGACGGGTTCGTATCTTTATTGCTGAAAAAAATATTAAAGTGCCGGTAGAACAGGTTGACCTTCTGTCTGGAGAAAACCTGGAAGAGAAGTACAGGAAGAAAAATCAGTTTTGTCTCGTACCAACCCTTGAGCTCGATGATGGCACGTGTATTGATGAAGCCCCCGCGATTTGTTCGTATCTCGAGAGTTGTTATCCGGAGCCACGTTTGCTTGGAACGACTCCCTTGGAAATCGCACACGTGCAATCGTGGGATAGACACATGGAAAATCAAGGGCTCGCGTGTGTTGGAGAAATGTTTCGAAACGGTTTTGCGGGTTTCAAGAATCGTTCTCTCCCTGGCCGCGATGGAGATAAGGCAATACCGGACTTAATTGAGAGGGGAAGACGTGGCGTAGAGTTCTTCTATGAACATCTTGAGTCCAGGCTTCAGCAATCAAAGTACATCGCTGGCGATACTTACAGCCTTGCGGATATCACTGCATTTTGTGCAATTGAATTTGCCACTACACTCAGGATGCCAACGCCCGAAGGAAATACCAAGAGTCGTTCGTGGTACGATAGTGTGGCTCAGCGGCCGGCGACTAAAGCATAGTGATTTATGTCGGAATTTATTCTCTACCACACCGTCACTTCGCCATACGCTCGTATTGTCCTTGCTGTCGTACATGAAAAAAATCTTACGAATAAGGTTAGCTTGGTTGAGGCGAAGACTCGGGTTGAAGGAAGTTCGTACTACGAAATAAACCCTTCGGGTCGAGTTCCATACCTCGTGCGTGAATCAGACGGAATGGATTACGAAGATTCCTCACTCATTGTCGACATATTAGATAAGGAATCCGGCTCCAAACAGTTTGGGTACTCGGAAGGAGAAGTTGGCATTACAGAGCGTCGTGCGGAAGCTCAAGCGCGAAGTTTGCTTGATGGTTTGGCGGTTTGGGCAAGAGAAAGAAGACGCCCGGGGGCTGAGCAAAGTGAGACAATTATTTCACATGAGCGTGCTCGTGCGACCAGGATGACCAGGTTTTTTGAGGGAGAAATAAAAGAACCTCCCTATAACAAGGACTCATTAAATATTGTGCAGTTGACGCTTTTTGTCGCTCTGGACCTTGAGCGTAGGCCCTTTGGGTTCGATTGGCGCACTGGTTGTCCTAGGCTGTCTGAATGGAAGGACCGAATGGCCGGTCGTCCATCGATTCGTGTCATCTGTCTATGACTCGTTACTTAGGTCCAAGATAAGCAGTACACTTTATTTCGAACTCGAGTCCAGGAGTAGATAATGCAGTGACCCCGACACCGGTCCAGGTTGGGTATCGATTTTTGAAGTAACGCTCTTTGATATCGATAACGAGCTGAAGATCTCGCATATCGGTTTGATAAGTTACCATTTCGACAATGTCATCAAAGGTTGCAGAAGCTTCTTCGAGAACGGTTTTCACGTTCTCGAACGCTTGGGTGATTTGAGCTTCTTTCCCCAAGACAACGTTCATGTCAGCATCTCTCCCTACTTGGCCGGCAATAAAAAGCATGTCACCAGCTCGGACAGCAGGGGAGTAATGGAAGCGCTCGTTTATGACTTTCATAGAATTAGGAACAATATCTATTCTGCTCATTTTTAACTCCTTCGTAAAGCTCCACCTATTTTTGCAAGATTTTAAGATTTTGAGAAGTATATTGTCTTTCGGCTAAAATATTTGCGAAACCTGTCGATTCGGAGGTCTAAAAAAT
>DKAI01000216.1 GCA_002450755.1 Deltaproteobacteria bacterium UBA6930 | reverse complement strand
AGACTCTAAAGCATCATCGGAACACAACACGTCGATCACAAGCCAAGGTTCGTCAAAATCCAAAGATTCCATCTTTGAAGCAATAGCTGCTCGAACACTGCTCGAACCTCCATCCGCACCAAGGAGAAACTGTGCTCTAATAGCCGTCTGCCCCTCCGGCGTCTCGATTGTCACCACTACACCGTTTTCCTCTTGCTTAAAACTCAAAAATGTTGCCGGAGCGCAAGCAACGACAGATGGGAATCTTTTTAAACCGTCTCGAAGTATTTTCTCAAATTGTGGCTGTCGGAATACATAGTTTGGGCACCAGCCGAGCGGGTACGGTTTTTCAGGAAAATCGAACCTACTGATAACACGATTTCCTATCCCTTTATACTCAGTAGGCGAGTACGGCGCCGAAATACCTTCGATTTTTTCTGCTAAACCACAACTTTGTAAAATTCTCATCGCGTCGTGATCGAACGCTATCGCTCTAGGCTTTGAATAGATATCGACTTCACTATCAATTATCAAAACCGAAATCCCTCTTGATCCAAGAAGGTTTGCAGCCAATGTTCCCACTGGCCCCATTCCAACGATGAAAACATCGACTACGGAGGGGATCATTATTTCTTCTTGATTGAGAGTTTGTGCTTCATTGAAGAAACCCATTCAGATCGTGTCAGAAAGCCTTTTCGTTTTCGACACATCATCTCGGTCGTATCTAATATTTCTTCTTCAGATTTCTTTAAGTCCAAGGGCTCTCGGCAGGGCTGTGGAGTGTAAAAAGGAGTATCGACGTAGCACTCCACGACATTTTCTTCAGGGTCTGAAAAATAGACAGACCATGCATTACCATGATCTACCGATTCGTAATCCAAAAACCATCGAGACCTAAGTTCCTCCGCGAAGGTTTTTAAATCCTGCAAACTACCTAGTTTGCAAGATACAAGATCCCTATACACATATCTGCTTTTGGACCCAAAGCAAGAAAACTTACAGCCACCATTGCTGACGGATTTATTAACGCATGGACCAGCCCAGACGTGTTATCCCAGGCAGAAGAGGTCCGAGATCTTTCCATCGAATCAAAAAATAATGCCGACTACATTTACTCGACATGTTTGGTTCTTGGCTGCATTTTAGAAGATGGAGAACCTCCTGATTCAGCACGAGCGCGCGCACAGGCAGGACCTTTCCCAGCCATTTTGCTTCACCAAATGGTCGAGGATGAAGAAAATGCTTTCGTACCACCTCATATGCAAAAGGCCGTCGATGGGTACCGCGAGATTTATGAAAAGTATCTCCCTGACGACGCACGGTATCTAATAAATCATAAAGGCCACTTGATGTTCTTAAGACCAGAGGAAGAGGAGTTTATAACATCTGAGCTCATCAGAGCTTTTACTCTCACCGGCACGCCGGATGAAATACGCACACGCGTTAGCGAACTAGAGGCTTCCGGTTACGATTAAGTAGCAATTCAAATTACAAATGGGGAAGAGGCAGCAATTAAGGATTGGGCTCGACTTTTGGTTAAATAAGCTAAAAGCTAATAAAGATCAAACGTTGGCATTTTATCTTGATCGATCTGGTATACCTTCATTAGACTTCTAACCCTTCCTAAGGTTTTTAAAACATTTCCTTACGCCTACATAAAAGCTTTTGAGACACCTATTTTTTTGTCCATTAAACAGCTAGACTCGCTATTCTTCTGCAAATATAACTGACCATTATATAATTTCTTCTCATACATTGAGATGGATCGTCAGACGAGGAACAGATGGGTCGAAACTTTTCACCTCTAGCAGAAAAAGAAAGAGCACAATACAACGAAGGGCTTGAAAGAGATGCCTACAATCTTTTTTTTAGCCATTGTCGCCATTTCTATACCCAGAGAAGAAATGAGTTAGTCAAGGAAAGAGTTCAATTCGCCCAAGGTAAAAATGTTTTAGAGATCGGGTCGGCTGCATGGAGGAATTGGTTAGAACCCAATACAATCATTCCCGCTTCTTTGACCTGTATTAATATTTCTGAAGTGGAGTTAAAAAAAGGAGCAGAATTCACAGCTAAGAGTAAGTCAAACCCTAGGTTAATTCTTATGGACGCGCATAACCTGGAATTCGCGGATGGAGCATTTGATTTTGTTTTTGGTGATGGAATTCTGCACCATCTGGATATAGTTTCAGCTTTGGAAGAGATTTGCCGGGTATTAAAACCTGATGGAAGAATATTATTTTTAGAGCCTTTGGACATGAATCCTGTTGGTAAAATTGTAAGAGCTTTAACAAAAAAGGCAAGGACAACTGATGAGCAACCAATAAGACGTCAGGATATTGTAGAAATCAAGAAACATTTCGAGACCCATCTTTTTTATGAGGAGTTTCTGTCTGTGCCCTTTGGGGTTTTGTCTAGAATGGTTTTTGCAGATGGCTCTAACGCGTTAATGCAATTTGCTTTTAATGCAGACCGATTTATAGATCGTAATTGCAAATGGATAAGAAACTGGTTTCGTTATGCGCTAATCGATGGAACTCGTCACTAGATTTTAACTTAAACACCAACAATTCTTGTTAAAAAAAGCTCTGTGCATATCTGTTGCTGAAATTTCACTAAAAACCCGAGGAGTAGACATGGAATTAGGAGTCGTGATCGGTGAAGGAACAACTGGATGGAAGACTGCTGTCCGCGCTGAGAACCTCGGATATAGCGGAGTCTGGTTTGAAGACAGCCAAATGGTGGCTGCCGATCCCGTCGCGATGATGGCTCTCGCTGCGATCAACACGACCAAGGTAACACTAGGTACAGGAGTATTAATACCTTCTAACCGCATCGCACCACAGGCAGCGAACAGTTTCGCAACATTGAATAGCCTCGCCCCAGGAAGGGTGCTCATGGGGATTGGAACCGGCTTTTCTGGAAGGCGAGCAATGGGGCATCCACCAGTCACCCGACGCGAACTCAAGATTTATGTTGAAACCTTTAACGCTCTTATCCGTCGAGAAACGGTGCTATGGGAGTTTGAAGGCCGAACTCGAAAGATTAAGTTTGTTCATCCCGAACATACTTTTAGCAGCGACGAAGAGGTGGGTGTTTATGTAGCTGCCCAAGGACCGAAAATGCGAGAGCTGACAGCTGAGGTTGATGCTCATTGGATGAATCTTTACACTCAAACGGAGTTAGCGGGAACTGAGATGACCGATATGCGTCGGGCCCGCTCTGCCTTAGGCAAAGATCCCAATTCGACCAGAGCAGTAATTCTTATGGGGGGAACTCCATTGGATTCAGGTGAGCCTGCTGATGGCCCGAAGGCGATGGCTCGCGGGGGACTGTTTGCAGCGTGCTATATGCACAGTCTCATCGAATCAGAAGCAGATGCTGTAGGGAAAGGCTTAAACCCTCCCGAGGGTCTCGACGACAATCCATACGTTGCAGGTTATCGAGAGCTTTACAGTAGCTATGAACCTGCCGATGCCAAATATCTCAGTCTGCACCGAGGACACGCGTTGTTTCTACGGGATGATGAGAAGCATCTCATAACGGGTGATCTTATCAGACAGACTACAATGACAGCTGAAGTTGACGAGCTCAGAGAACGTTTTCAGGAACTCAAAAGACTCGGGTATGATCAGGCTATTTTTCACGTTCCTCCTGGAGAAGAAGCACTCCTCGAGGATTGGGTGAGAGTGATGGAAGGCGTTTAGATTTTCAATCTAAAAGGTACAAGTGTTAGTAGAAACTCCCCTCCTCAATTAAAGAGAGGGATTCAAAGCGCTGATGGAATCACTTTTACTCCTGATTGAAGGACTTGTTGTTCCCTTGTATCGAGTCCTGGGCGCTGGAAACAAGATCAGCAAAATCAAATACGGTCTGGCGGGGCGTCGTGCCCGTTAGCTGCTTCTTATCGGCACCTAGTCCTTTTACAAAGGCAACTTGCTCTCGTCGATCTGGTACAAACGGATCCCATTCGACCAACATAGTTTTTCTCTCTCTTCAGCCGTAACACCTTTGAAGATCCGATTTAACGTTTCCATCGACTTGGGCCAAATAGCGTCGTGGTGTGGATAATCATTCCCCCAGAGCATTCGTTCGACTCCGATATGGTCTCGGGTAATAACGCCAATCTCGTCATCTTCAAAGGTTACATACATTTGACGCTGGAAATATTCAGACGGCTTTAAAGAAAGATTATCAACTGCATATTTAGGTGTACGATAGAAGGCATGGTCGAGTCTCTCAAGAACGTGAGCCACCCAGCCAATTTCGTATTCACTAAAGACCAGCTTCAATCTAGGATATTTCTCGCACACCCCTCCACAAATAAGATCTATCATCGTGTTTACAGCTGTAGTCATCGAAAGCGTGTATCCCTTAATCGTTCCCGCCGGTGCTCCCCAATGTTCAGGCATTCCTCCGTCCAATGAAGTACCTGTAAAGATATGCATCGTAAGCGGGACATCGAAGTCCTGTGCGGCCGCCCAGAAATCATCATAATCTGGATGGTTATAGGGTTGTTTAGGAGATACATGTGCAGGGATCGCAAAACCACGAACGCCTCGATTGGAAGCTCGGGTCATTTCTTCAATTGATGCCTTAACATCGGGCACGGGGAGACAGCCGATACCAATCAGTCTTTCTCGATCTACGGAGCAGTAATCTACAATCCAAT
The DNA here is from genome assembly GCA_002450755.1 of Deltaproteobacteria bacterium UBA6930. Taxonomy (GTDB): domain Bacteria; phylum Myxococcota_A; class UBA9160; order UBA9160; family UBA6930; genus UBA6930. Next base: position 904 of record DKAI01000216.1, on the reverse strand, counting down.
CGTTATGTCTTTCGAATATTACTCTAGTAACCTCTTCGTCGGGCATCGCATATGTGAACATGTTTAGGCTTGGATACATGACTTCACCAACGATTCCATCTCTAATTTGTTCGTTTAACCTCTCGTGAGGATTTCGTACTCCTGGATTTAAACCGGCGTAACCCTTTTCAATCTTTATCTGAGTTTTTGGATCATCAAGACGATTTCCCGCAATACCAAGTCTGCCGATCGGAATTGGCGGACCTTCTGGAAATACCAGCCAATCCCCTTTACGACCTTTCCAATCTTTTTCGATTCGAGGCGCGCGCGATCCAAACCTCTTTTCAAGTCCGTCAAAAACCTCTCTTGCTTCAACTACATGCGAGTCAAAAGAGTAATACCTCACGCCTGATCTCCTTTCTCGACTTCATCAATTTCTAGTTTCCGTGCAACCCTATCTAAACTTTCAAGAACAGAAGAAGGATATAAAATGCTTCCGAGAGTTTTTGTTTCTCTCATTTTCCTCCACTCAGGCTCACCGGGCAGCATTGCTTCGCCGTTGGCGAGTGATTTTTCTTCGCTAGCTGCTTCTCTAACTTCCGAGGCAAGTTCTTCAATGGAGCGATAATAATACTCTGGATCACTTACGATTTCAGGATTTAAAAACAAGAAGAACTGGCCACGTTTGCCTATCTCTACGCCCGAAGAATGTGCAGCACCGGGAAGTATCCCAGCAAGAATATTTGTTACCAGAGCGAGACCGATACCTTTGTAACCGCCTATTGCCGGGATGATACCCTTCAGAGCTGTCCCTGGATCAGAAGTGACTTTGCCATCTAGATCTCTAAATCCCCATTCCTTCGGAATTTCTTTTCCTTCCGACTTGGCTCTCATTACTTTCCCCAAGGCAACCGGGGTAAGTGCT